>CALLKA010000051.1 GCA_938008665.1 uncultured Bacteroidota bacterium | reverse complement strand
CATATTATGATTTTAACTTTGACCAATCTCCGGAGTAATAGGCAAATAGTATCTTTTTTTCTAATTCAATATCGTTTTTCAATTTTGACTGATCTAAAAGATCTCTAAATAAATAGAAACTCAACCAAAATGCAAAGTCATATTTTTGATTGATTGAATTGGGACGTAAGTAAAAATTATACCAATTTGTGTTAATGCCATGTTTTTCTGCGATAGATTTAATTTCTATTGCCTTTTCCCAATTTTTATTTACTTGAGTGCCAAATAAGTTTGATATTTTATTAAACTCAAATGACTTTGGGGTAATTATATCACTGGTATCAAGAATACCAAGTGAAATTAAAGAAACAGAATCTTCGAAAAACTGGTCTCCGTCTAAGTCGTATTTTACAAAATCGAAAAAGCCATTATTATCAGTGTCCTCATATTTAATTATGGCAAATTTAGTAGGTTCGACTTGTAAACGGTTTTTACCCCAACGACCATACTGTCCTCCAAAGCCTTGATACGAAAATGCTGTTTGATCTATTCTCCAAGCCCCCCATTCGGCTCCGAACAGGTGTAACTTCCCGTCAAACTTACCAATATAAAGAGAACCCTCTCCACTATAATCGAGATCAAACTCACCTCGATCGCCTATTACATCTGATTGTTTATTATTATCTAGTCCCCCATTTTCAGATCCCATTTTATATAAATCTTTAGGATCATAAAATTCGACTCTTTCCCATCTATTGCAATCATCATCTTCATCAAAAACTAACCTACATTCTTTCCATTTCCCTTTCGTTGTAATTAAGTCTAAAGCATTATTTCTATCAGGGAAAAATAGTGTGTCAATATCACGCCACCTGGAATCATACATTATAGCATTAGCTGATTGTAAGCCTTTTAACTTATTAAATGTATGATTTTGATCCTCATATGAAAACCCATTCCCCTTAAATAATAAACTCATGTCAAAATCAAATTCATTAGATGGCCCATTGTCATTATCAAGATCCCATGTTATAGCAGCATAATCTATTTTTTTTGTGAAGCTGATGTCATAGTTTGAATCTATATTTTGAAATATCAATTTTGAAGCCAGAGTAGAATCTTTAAAGTTAGGTGTATCAACAAGTCTAATTGCCATTTCTGTATATCCATCGTGGTCAACATCATAAAATATAAATGGGTTTTCCCAATTAAATCTCAAGTCATAAATCCTAAAAGAAGATGCATGCATTTTTAAAAATGTAGAATTTCCATGGTAATCCTCAAAAAAATTACAACAACCGTTATGATCCCATGCTTTCATTAAAATAACATTCCAATCAACAAAATGCATTATTCCATCTCTATCATCATCAAATACATACATGTAATCAGCGCTCCAATCATAATAACCCCTTAATTTATTGCCTCCATTACTTATAATTAGTTGAATGTCTGCAATGCCGTCAGAATCTTCATCCGACCAATCTATTGAAAAGTCAAATGGGCCAGCAAATATATTGTCGCTATTTCTATCAATCAATAAACAATCATTATCGGTATCCCCTTCTTTATCACCATATTTCATGTCATCGTCATCATCAATCCATGCAATTGAAATTTTATCATTAATTGTTGAATACAACACATCAGGATCTCCATCATTATCAAAATCTGAATATTTTATGTTTGAAATTTGATTTATAAATCTCCAATTAATTAATTGTGTATTTGTGTTCCAGTAATTATAGTTTTTTTGAGAAAAAGAAATATAATTACTGAAAATGAAAAAGCAGAATAAGCTTATGCTTTTTATTAATTGCTTGAAGTCCATGATTCTAAGGGCTTTAAAATATTTTCATTAAGATTGTTTGCTGAAAATGAAACACTAATATTTGTAGAATTTGATACATTTGTTAGTTTAATTTCCAATTTCCCATAGTAAATATTAAATCCATTTTTATTAAGCATACTTTGACTGAAAATATCTTTTGTTTCGGACAAATAATTAATACTATTCGTAGATCGATTCGTTAATGAAAAAGTAGCTTCTGTAGGTGATAGAATTCTAGCAAAATATTTTTTTCCATTTTTGGATAAAGTAGCAACTTTGCCATCTATACTAATTGATAATCCATCGGTTGCTGGGCTATGCATAATCCAATATATAGTAGAATTTTTATTTATTGGAGCAAACTCATCTTGAACAGTCATTACAGCCTTAGCCCTGTTTAATTTAATGCCTCTTTTATAATAAGTAACATCTCTTGAGTAGTTAGATGTTAAATCAATTATATAATATCCGCCAGAATTGTCATTAGACTCTTTAATCAAAGTAGCTTTTCCGTTCGGATTTTGTTCTGGTCTTGCATCAGGATTAATGATTAAACAATTCTTCCCTTCGCTTCTAATGCGATAATAATAAAATCTTCCAATTGTATTAGCAGTCTTTGTTGGGCCATCATTATAAAATGGAGCTGTGAGATTGAAATAATCTGATTGATAATTATTTTCTCTACCTAAATTACCCGCTGCCCATATTTCACCTAATGATTGCATATAAAAAGAGCCTGCATCTAAATGTCCATGGCTTGCATTATTGTCACCACCATGCATGCCAATATACATTGCATTTTCTGTATTATTTTCTGATATATACATATAATCTACTCCTGCATAATTACCATTTAACGGAAATGTAAAGCCAGAGCCTTTATCAATTAGTGATTTATTATAATAAAGCAAGTCAATCCAACCATGCATCTTATCTGTTTTATTTGCATTTATAGTATTACAAGCATCATAATGTGTTTTAGCAAAATTTGCATCATTAAAAAAATTTCCATACCAGAAATAAGAAGTTAGCTTGTAAGCTTTCCCATTATATAAGTAATCATCTCCGATGGAAGTTGTAGCAACCGGTCCTGACATATTATAAGGAAACCAACCTGTTTTTTTAAAACCATTTTTTGACGTTAGTCCAAAAGTGGATGTTAAACAACGTTTCATACTTTCAAATGCTAAAATTGTGTTGCTTAAGCCGTAATCCCAATAGGATAATCCCTCTTCGCTAGCACCATCCGGCTCTAATGAATTTATATATTTTTCAATTCCATTGGCTGCTAAAGAAATAACACTACTATTGAATGAAGAATCTTGTTCATAGGTCGCTAAACTTGCCATAATCATACCACCATGACAAATTCCATTCCAATTATCATTTGTTAAATACCATTTAAACACACCCGTATTTGTTTCAATTTGTGACTTACCAGGCTGTAACACATTTGCTTTCACGGCATTATATAACAACAATCTTTGTGAAACTGTTAGATAATCATATAAACCATCATATGCTATAGCGATTCCTTTTGCCGCTATACCAGCATCTAAAAAATGTCTATTAGCTCCCCAATCGGGAAAATTTGTCATTAGCTCTAATTGATCCCAACATCTTTTTGCATATTTTATATCTTTTGTAAATTGATATGCTAGCACTAAATAGGGTAGTTGATCATTGACAAAAGTATGAATGTTTGTAATTCTTAATCCAGCAGCATCTAAGCCATAAGTGAGTAGTGGACTCGTCAATAAAGAATTAGCCTTTGTTAAAATCCCATCATACGTTCCTTTTGCAAAAGGATCAGTTATTGCATTAGACTTAATCTGTTCTATATCTGATGCATTAAACAAAAGCCTTGGGTGTATATTTTTCAATCCAGTCCCTCTAAAACAGTCTTTTACAATTGATTGATAGATTGGTGTTACTGCGTCTATTGGAAAATTTGAATTGTTATTGTTATTAGAAGACGGAGGTACAATAACGGTAGAAATATCTTTTATTGATTCCTTTTTAGTACAAAAGGTAAAATTGAAAAAAATTGTAATTAACAACAAAAATCTTATCGCCATTTTAAATGTTTTTTATTTTAAAAAACTTCCAGCATTTTTTAAAACTTTATTAAAATAATCACCGGCAAAACCAAGTGTGCCATCTGGACGAATTAGCCAGAATCCCCTCATTTCTTCAGTAGTTCTAACATTATTTAATTTTCTTAATTCTTCGTTTTTAGGTTCATTACAATACAATTCCCATTGAATTATATAAGGCACTTGTAAAGCTTCACATACCCCCAAATATGCGTCCCATCTTCTTACTACAGATTCGTAATCAGTAAGTCCTTCATATCTTTGTTCTGGAATGCCTATTTCTCCTAAAAAAACAACCTTCTTACCTTTCATATATGGAGTTGGATGAATAAAATTTTTTATATATTCAATTCCCTTATACAATTTTAAACCTGTTGCATCTAGTCCATCATAACTTGACCATGAAACCATATCAGTTTCTATCAAGGGTAAAACGGAATTTATAATCCCTGGAATTCCATCCATGCTGTCGTAAGTTTTATTTGCTTCAACTGCATGATATACTTTACATTTTGAATGTTTTACTTCGTTTCTTGCTCGATTAATACCATCTTGCCTTGCTTTAAACCATTTTGCCATCGCGTTAATACGATCTAATGAATCAGAAGGTACTAATACTGTAAGTCGATCTCCATCTACTGCTTTTATTAATTCGCCTGGTTTGCGAGACCATCTTGCATAACTTCCTGTGCCACCTCTTAACATCCAATCTCCCTCCCAATTATGTATAATAAATGTGACGTCTTTATCTTTATATTTTTCAAGTAGATACTTAGTTAATTGGTATATATCTTCTTTTTCAGCTGCCGCAGATGAATCGGTTGTTTTAATTCCTGCGCCATCAACACTTAACGCGATTGTATTAAAAGGCATATTAAATACTTGTTCCCAATATGGATGTTTTGCCAATTCTTTAAGAGAAATACTTTGTGAGATATCCCAGCTGGAATTATATGGATAGCCACCGCCATTTTTTCTAAACCATAATTTTATTACGCCATACCCTAAATCAATCATTTTTTTTGCACCTTCAATTAAATAAGGCTCTTTTGTAAAATAATACTTCCCTGCAACATGTGTTGCACCCAATCTATTTCTTATATCTAATGGAATTTTTGCTCCATTTAGAGGTTGAAATGATTCGATTTTTTTTATAATGAGTTCGTCTTTCAATTGACTTACAGCACTATTTTGAGACATCAGATAGTTTACAAAAATGACAGACAAAAGCGTTAAATAAAATTTCATATTCGTCTTTTTTATATTTTAATTCAAAAAAAATACAGAGTGATTGCTTGCGCTACCCTCTGTATTTTTTTTGCTTAAACTCCGATAAGCAATTAGCAATAAACTATTTATGTAAATAATTTATAAACTTATTTTTACATAAGGTGCGTAATTTGATCTTATTGTACCAACACCTGTTAAATCAGCTAATGCACCCACCCTAAAAAAGTAATCCCTCCCAGTTAAAAATAAAGTTGGATTGGCTGCGACATCTATTGAAAGAGTGATTTGACTATTATCAATAACTTTTGATGGTGTAAACGCTTGGCTAAAAGCACTCCCTGCCGTGCCAAATTTAATTGCCTCACCAACATACATATCACTAAAAGCATAAAGGCGAACGGATTTAAGCTTAACAGCACTAGTGCCCGCTTCTAGATTAAAAGTTGCATTTACTTTTTTGCTTGCAGGATCATACACAATTTTACAATTCTTAATTCGAATATAGGGGTCTACACTAAAATCAAGGTTGTTGTCACCCGGGATTATCGTATAATCTAAAACGGAAATAGGGAAAAAATTGCTATTGCGCAATTCAAAATTATATTTATTAGCAAAAACTAAATCATTGCGATATTCTCCACTATTTTTTATTAGCCATTTTTGTGAAACGGGTGTTGCATAGCCTTGTTCAAATGCCTCTATAGATGATCCATTAATTAATTCGGTTTCAACTGGAAGGCCAGTTACCTTATCCTTTATTATGCCAAATACTTTCGAATTTGGTCCGGGCATATTATCCTTTTCACAGGAAGCAAATACTACAACTAATAAAAAGATGTAGACGATTTGGTTAAATATTTTTTTCATACTGTTTTCTTTTACAAATTAATATTGAGGATTTTGGACCAACTTATTAGTACTCACACCAGGAATACCTTTATAATAAGACCACAATTGGAAGTTTTGACCATTTGCTCTCTCGTCGTAATAATTGTTAGCTCTAACGAAGATGTATTTAGGTGTTGTTTGTCTTAAATCCAACATTGGAACCAATATTTTTCTTTTTGTTGATTTAAATACATTGTGATTATCCCTGCGTCTTATTAAATCCCAATATCTTCCTCCTTCAAATGCCATTTCTACTCTTCTTTCTTTTAGAATATTTTCAACTGTCGCAGTTATATTATCTGTATGCCCTGCTCTTTTTCTTATAGCATTCAAATATGTAGCGGCTAAGCTCGCATCTCCTTTGCCACTTTCTATTACTGATTCTGCATAATTTAGATAAATTTCTCCCATACGAATATCAATAAAATCCGTAGTAGAACTAAAATAAGTCCCCAATACATTTTTACCCTCCTGTAGAAACTTTTTTAAAGTAAAGCCTGAGTTTGAAAAATTTTGATCACTCGAACTACCCAAACCTGAAAAAGCGGAAAAACCACTTAATGCACTAGCCCCTAAGCTAAAATACGTTTTACCATCTTTTCCTTGAGCACTAGCATTTGTATATACAATTTTAGTGCCATCTTGTTTTATCAAACCTCCCTGCATAATTATATTAACTCCCTTCCATGTTGAACCTGGCACTATAATACTAGCGTGCAATCTTGCATCCTTGTTCGCAAAGATTTGACTTAAATTATCATATAATTTATAAGGCTTCGTAACATCAACTTTTGTAGGATCTCCAATATATTCTGTTTCGTTACCATCGGTTCTTGTTTCCAATATTGCGCTTTTTCCTTCTCCATTATCTTTATAGTCTTCAAATAAATCAACTAGGTCTAAACTTGGGCTAAACCTACCATAATATAATCCTCCAGGGTTTGTTTGTGAAGGGTTATAAAAAACATCTATTGAATGCCCTTGTAATAAAGTGACAGTTCCATCTATATAACCTTTTTTAAACAATACTTCTTCGTCTGCAATTGTTGGATTTTGAAAAATATCTTGAAAATTTTTAATCGCATCTGTAATATTTGCGGGGTTTGCTTTGTACAACTTTTTGCCAGAGCTTGTGATAATCTCTGTTGAAGCGTCAATACATTGTTGATAGTAGTTGGCAGCGTCTGTTGTAGTCATGCCGCCTACTAATTTTTGTGTTACGGCTTCTCCAGATAATGGCGCCTTATCCCAATACTTTGCAACTGAGGCTGCAAATAAAGCAGCTCTAGATTTTAAACCTAGCGCAGCCCATTTGGTAGCTCTATAAGGGCCGTCAACTGAAGAAAAACTTACAGGTAATGTTTTTGCTGAAGCTGTTAATTCAGACAAAATATAATCCCATGTTTGTTTTTCAGTACTTCTTGGTACAAATAAATTTGCATTATCAGATCCAGGAATATATTCAAGTGACTTTTCAATAATTGGTACACCACCATAGCGTTTAACTAAACCAAAATACATATATGCTCTTATAAATCGGCCCTCTGCTATCAATGCGTTTCTTTGTGCATCAGACATTGAGACGGTTGGTAATTGTTCTAAAAACAAATTTGTTTGTCTAATAGCATCATATGCCCAGTATCCATCGTTTATAGGTCCTGCGCCTGAACCAGTTGACAAGGTTGCTTCGTCTGTATAAAAAGTGGTGCCAAATCCAGGTTCAATATAACCAGATCCAGCTGTTCTGTGATAGTTAAAACTAACACCTGGATTATATACAAAATCCTCAACGGGCATTCTGCTATATAAATTTGCTAGTAAAACTTTTACTCCCGAAATATCGGTTAATAACTGTGATGCTGGAACTCTATCTAATGGTTGTACATCAAGAATTTTATTACAAGCGTTAAACACAAGTCCAAATGTTAAAACTAATATGTATGTAAATATTTTTTTCATATGATCTAAGATTTAAAAGTTCAAATTGATTCCAAAATTGAAAGATCTCATTAATGGATAAGTTAAATCAGCGGTATATGCGCCCTCCTCTCTCTCAGGATCTAAATTCTTTGCATATTCATTTGCGAATGTGTATAAATTAAATCCATTGATAAATATTCTAAGATTTTGAATCTTTGCTTTACTTACAATTTTTTCAGGAATATTATATCCGATTTCTACGCTTTTTAACCTCAAGTAAGTGGCATTCATTCTCCAGTCTTTTGTAGTTAAACCATCTGTTGTTCCTGTAAAATTGGATCGCAAAGCAGGATATTTTCCCTCTATCCATTTAGCTGCAGGATCATATGGGTTCATTGTTGGATCTTGTAATCTCCATCTGTCTGTATAAATCTCCCATAAACCCGGATATCTTCCATAACCCCACACGTCATTTGGTGATGCGTATATCGTAAATAAAGCAGCCCCCTGAAATAACATATTTAAATCAAATCCCTTATATGACATGTTAATATTCATACCATATTGCAAAGGCGGGTTACCTGCATATCCCTGATATTGTCCAGACCAAAATTCTGGTAATTGATCATTTCCGTCAATAATTCCATCCCCATTTGCATCAACAATTTTATTACTACCTGGTAGCATTAATGAATTACCCGATGATCCTCCCAATAATGGTGCCGTTTGATATTCTGTAACATTAGTGTACTTTCCGCTATAAACGTAGCCCCATTCTCTACCAAGTATGCGATCATTGCCCCACACATCTTTCCATTTTTGCATTGTACTTTGATAAGGAGCGCGTTCACTATAAATTAAATATTTTCTTGCATAAGTTGCATTTGCGCTTAAGTCGTATTTTAATTTACCAATATTACCTTTATGAGAAATCATCATTTCTATACCCTGAACCATATCCCTGTTAATATTTTCTTGAGGGAAAGATGCCCCAAAAGTGTTAGGTACACTTTGAATTCTATTTGCCAACAATCCATTTCTATTTTTTCTAAATACATCTGCTATTATTCCTAGCTTGCCATTCCACAATTCTAAATCAATACCAATATTGGCTGTTTTAGTTTGTATCCAAGTTAAATTATCGTTGACAACTCCTGGTGGGATCATCCCCATTGTTAATACATTATTATTAAAAACATATCCTTGATCAATAGGGCCAAATTTATATCCTGCATAATATTCAAATGCATTGCCAGCATCTGCGCCCATTAAACCATAAGAACCCCTTAATTTTAAATTTGAAATTGCTGGGAAATTTTTCTTGATGAAAGCTTCTTCTGACAATCTCCAGCCTAATGACGCAGATGGGAACATTGACCATCTTTTAGAAGGCGCATAACGATATGATCCATCATTTCTAAAAGCAAGTTCTAATAAATATTTTCTTTTATAATCATAATTAAAACGTCCTAAATATGACAAATAGTTTTGAATAATTCTATCTCCCCCATTTTGCATGTTGGTTATACTTCCTTGATTCAAAATATCATAAGTGTAAACATCATCATAATTACGATTTGCCGAAATTAAATCCGTTCTTAATGATCTCAATTCATACACCATTGTCGCACCAATATTATGATCGTTTTTTATTGTTTTTTTATAGTTAGCCGATGCTTGTAAATTTTTTCTAGAAAATTCAGTCATGGAATTTGAGTATCTATTGGCTCCGCGAATGGTTGGAGCGTCAGTCACAAAATCATATTGGAAGTAGGCCCTTTGTAAGTTAGACCAGTTGTTTATATTGCCATCATAAGCCCCTAACAATCCCAATTTTAATCCATCAATAAAGGGAACTGAATATGTAACATCAACACTGCTTTGATATTGGAAATTTCTCCATTTTTCATATCCAGAAATTTCTTCTGATGCTAAGGCATAAGGATTGGTAAACTCAGGAGGGATTCTCGTTACATGAGTTGGTTGTCCGGGAACAAAAGGAGAAAATCCCCTATCTGCAATAATTAAAGGTTTAAATAACCAAAAATAAGAACCCTGTGGACTTGTATTATTATCAAATCTGCCAGCAAATGTTATTGTTGCTTTTAGATTTTTAGACATATTAAATGTTACATTATTCCTAAAGTTATACTTTCTATATTGTTGGATATTACTTGTTAATATCCCGTCATCAGTTAAAAATCCTAAACTTGTATAGTAAACTACCTGATCGTTTCCACCGCTTACTGATAAATTATGCTGTTGTTGAGAAGTAAAATCTCTAACTGTTTCACCAAACCAATCATAATCTTGATAACCAGGCAACGACCCTTGCTTCCATTTATCTAGTTCTGATTGAGGAAATGCGATTGGAAGTTTTGTATTTATATTCATTTCATTTTTAAATACTCTATAGGTATATGCATCTACGTTTTTTAGCATGCTAGTAGGATTCTTAACACCATAAAATGAACTATAATTAAATCTTGCTTTACCCTTTGTACCCTTTTTGGTTGTAACAATTAATACACCATTATCTGAATTCATTCCATAAATTGCAGCAGCAGCATCTTTTAAAACTGAAATACTTTCAATGTCTTCTGGATTTAGTCTTTCAAAATCAGACATTCCATCCCTTGGCACACCATCAATTACCAACAAAGGAGTACCAAAACCTCTGATATTGACCATACTATTAAAAGTGCCCGGCTCAGCTGTTTGTTGTCTTATTAATACCCCTGGTATTTTACCTTGAATACCACTTACAACACTTGTACTTTTCGTAGTTAAAATATCGGCGCTCTTTATTGAAGAAACGGCACCCGAAAGGGTCTCTTTTTTTTGTGTACCATAACCTACCACGACAACTTCAGCCAGATTCGAAGCAGACTCAACTAGCACAATTGAAACTTCAAGCTTACCATTTAATTGAAGGGTTTGATCATTATACCCCAATAATGAAATAGTCAAATTTGCCTTTTCGTTGGCTACTTGAATAATAAATTGCCCTTGATTGTTTGTTAATACCCCAGAGCTATTACCAGAAACCTTAATTACAGCGCCAGATAGCGGCTCTCCCGATTGGTTTAGCACCCTACCTGTAACTTTCCTGTTTTCGTTTTGTGCATTCAATTGCAAAAAGTTAAAAACAGTAAGAAATAGCACTAAGACAAATAATGTTCCTTTTAACATCCCCTTGCTTTCATAGTTTTTGTTTTTTTTCATATGGCAGTTTTTATACAAAATCATTTAAAAAATAATTGCATTATTTTGGAGTGAAATTATAAATAATCGGAAGGGATAAGATATACGTGAGTATCAAAACACTATACTTGAGTCTCTATTATATTAATATTCAGCACTTTAGTGAAAATTATGGGTAAGGAACTCAAAAACTTAATTTGGTTATGACGATATATAAAATAATTAGGGAATGCTTTTTAACAAGAAAGACAACCAATAAAATACATTAATGATTGACTTTCTTGTTAATAGGGATTCTATTTTAAAACTGTTGGATCTTGATTAATTATAGTGCTTGCTTTGACCTATAATCATTGGGTGAACATCCAAACTCTTGTTTAAATGCCCTAAAGAAATGAGATTGATTAGCGAAACCAGTTTGATAGAATATTTCTGTTACGGTTAAATTGGTGGTTTTCAGCAGATTAGCGGTTCGATGTATGCGAATATTTTTTATCAATTCCCCAGGAGTCATACCCGATAACGCTTTTACTTTTCTAAAAAAGCTAGCTCGACTCATTGAAAGCTCCTTTTCAAGGTAACTAGCGTCTAAATCATGAAATTCTATTCTATTTTCTATAATATGTATAGTGTTTTTTAGAAATATTTTGTCTAGCTCATCTATTCCTGTTTCGGGTAAATTGTCAATGATTCTATCCTGCTTAAAAAGTTGGTGTAACTTATCTTGATATTCAATTAGTTTTTTTATACGAACAAGTAAATTTTCTGCATTGAAGGGCTTTGAAATATATGCATCCGCACCAGCTTCATAGCCTTCTGTTTTATTGTCAACACTTCCTTTGGCCGAAAGTATAATAAAGGGTATATGACAGGTTGCTGGGGTCTCTTTTACAATATTACATATCTCTAGTCCATTCATGTCTTCCATCATTATATCACTAATAATTAAATCAGGCGTAGATCTTTTCATTAAATCAAGTGCCTCAATGCCACTTTTAGCTTCATAAATTAAGTAAAAATCTTTTAGTAAATCATTTAATAAAAATCTAATTGAAGCGTCATCTTCTATGATAAGGATAGATTTTTTATTATTATCTTCTATACTCTTAATAAGGGTATATTTATTGATCTCACTCGTAGCTTTTTCATCAATTTCCTTAATATTAGAAGTCATTAACTCCAGTAAATAACTTGGCTTATCTAGCACTTCAATCTGATTGGTTTTACTTTCTTCCTGTGGTTCAAAGCTCAATGCCAACTCAAGCGTAAATTTGATCCAGTTATTTTGATTAGTAACATATATATCTCCATTTAAAAATAAAGCAAGTTCTCGGCTAAAAGCAAGCCCTATTCCAGAACTAATATTTTTATTCTTAGTATTATCTAATACAATAAATTTATTAAACAACTTATCTAATTCGGTTTGGGATAATTGTTTTCCAGAATTTGAAAATTCAATTTGAAGCTTATCTAATTCTTTATTCGCTTTGAGTGTAACGATTATTGTTTGATTCTCACTAGTATGTTTAAACGCATTTGACAACAAATTAAAAATTATTTTTTCAACCTTATCTTTATCAATCCATAAAATAATATTATCCTCGATTTTTAAATCAAATTGGAGATTGTTTTTTTCGGACAAAGGAATAAAGAGTTCTGCAATATTGAAAAGTAAATTTGATATATTTATTTTACTATAATGATTTTTTAAATATCCCGCTTCAGCTTTACGAAACTCTAAAAGTTGATATATTAAATAATTTAGTCTCGAAGTTTGCTTATTTACAATTATTAAAAAATTTTCATAGAAAAGCTTTTTTCCTTCAACTTTGTTTTTATATAAATACCTTTCTAATGAACCAGTAATTAAAGTTAATGGTGTTAAAAGTTCGTGTGCAATATTTGTAAAAAAATTCAATTGATATTGGTGCAATTCTTCATCTTTATTTCTTAATAAAAGCTCTGTAGAAAGCTGATGCTCAATGATGATTTTTTTTCTTCTATACCTATACCAAAAGTATATCAGCATTGCTATGATTAAAAAGTATATAAACAATGCGGGATAAGTTAGCCAAGGATATTGTTTAATTTCAATTTTTAATGTAATTACCTCATCGCTCCAAACGCCCTCTCCATTACTCCATTTTAATAATAATGTATAGTTCCCGGGCGCAATATTGTTATAAATTATTCTTCGATCGTCACCTAGCTGATTCCAATTTTCTTCAAGCCCTGATAGTTTGTAATTATATATCCACTTTTCTTGATTGGAAAACTTTATTGGATAGACAATAAGTTCAAAATAGTTATTTGTCCTTTTTAAAGAAAAATTTATTGGTGATTTGTCATTTAAATTTAAAATTTTCAATCCGGTATTAACTAAAGAATTATCAGCAATCTTAACACTCGATATTAATAGCCTAGGCTGCTCTGTATCAAACTGTATTTTTTCTGGCATAAAATAATTAAACCCGTAAATCCCACCAAAAAACAAATAGCCAGCATCATCTTTCCAAACCGCATTATCGCTAAATTCATTACTCTGTAGCTCTTCAAGTTTTTTAAAATTGGTGTTTTTAAATGTTTGCGTATTTACCCGCACTAGTCCCTTGTTTGTGCTTATCCAAATATCCCCATGATTATCTTGTGTAATTCCATGAACGGTGTTATTTGGTAAACCATTTTCCATGTTCATTTCACCAAAATTTGGCATTGATTTAACCCAATCTTTATATTCTAACCAATTCAAACCAAAACTTGTTCCAATCCATAATCTATTATTTTTGTCTTTAAATAAAGATAATATATCATTATTCGATAGGCTATTTGGATATGAAAATGCTTTGTGCGTTTTGAATGTTTTAGATTTTTTATCAAATAAACTAAGTCCTCCATAACGACAACCTATCCATATTTGATCTTTATCGCCATGTGCTAACGAATAAATAATGTCGCTACCTGGACCAGTTTCAGTTCCAGTATAACTATATTGTTTATAAAAATCTAGCTTTAATCCATTTTCAATATTTTTATTAAATTTTAAATGAATCAAGCCAAAAGCTTCTGTTCCAAGCCAAATAGAACTGTCTGCATCTTGTAGTATTGCGTGTACAGATCTGAATAATGGTATCTTGTTTGTACCAGTAATTTGATTCCAATTATAAAATTTATTATTTTTTTTATTATAAACCGTTAAGCCGGGTGCATCTGAACCTATATAGACCAAATCGTTTATCGAATTATCAATTGCATAAACGCAATTGTCCAATAAGTCGGTTCCCGAATTAAAGATTTGAATAAAGCGAGAGGTTGCGTTATTTTTTCCAGTATTTTTTATAGCGATAATACCACTTCCCTTTGTTCCAACCCACAACTCATCTTTTACTTTATTAAAGGCCCTAACTTGTATGTTTAATGACTTGCCATTAGGCAATGTGTTGAACCTGCCAAATGAATTTATATTTTCAGAAACACTTATTATACCATTACCGTCGGTACCGGCCCATAAAATATTTTCATTGCCCTCCATTAAATATGTAATTCTACTATTATTTAAAGAGACATTTGAGTTAGACAAATTATTTAGTGGGCTAAAGTTTTTGTCATATTCACCAACACCAACAGACGACCAAGCAAAATAATAGTTGTCTTTATAAAATGCCATAGATCTGATTGTTTTAGGCAAAATCAGTAAGGGCTGCTGTGTTGTTTTGTTGGTTTGTTTATAGAGTCTTTTATTGTATGTAGTAAAGAATATTTCATCGTTTACATAAAAAAAGTCATCAACGCTGTCTATTTGATTTTCATAATAATCATCAATAAATTTTTGTCCATTTTTTACATAAACTTTTAATGTGCCGTCTTGTTTCAAAATCCACAATTTGCTTTTTTTATCAAAAACTATTTTTTTTATTTTATTTTTTGTATTATTACTTATTACACAGGGCTTAAAACTGTCTGAGGTTTCATCATAATAATTAACGACATTTGATGACTTTGATGATGAATATATATTACCGCTTTCATCTACCGCTATTAAAAAACCTTGCATAAATCTAACCTTTGATTGGTTATAAAAATAATGCATGAATTTTCCAGTATTTTTTTGATATTTTGAAATTCCCTCGTTAGTTACAACCCATATATTTTTTTTATTGTCTTCGAGAATTTGGTAAATGATATTACTACCTATGCTGTTATTGTTATTTGATTTACTGTAATTAAATACATGAAAGGTGGAACCATCATACATATTTAAACCATCCCAGGTTCCAATCCATAATAATTTGTCGGAATCTTGATAAATACAATTAATGGCACTATTAGAAAGACCATTTCTATTATCAAGCTGTTGCAAATGAAAAGCCTCTTGTGCGATTAGTTGTGTAGTAGCCAAGGAAATTAAAAATATAAAAATGCTACGCCTGGTAAATAAATACATCGAAATTTATGATTTTAAAATATTATGAAACGTCTATTTATTCATCAAAGTTGTAAATATAAAATAATTACTTACAAGCAAACGAAGAATAATACTTTATAATACTTATACCTTTATTTATAAGGAACTAAGATAATAAAATTATTTTGACGCCTACCATTTAATAGTTAAATTGCTATACGCTAGATTGCTATTTATTTCTATCTAAATCATATGCTTGAATTCATAGGTCACCTACATCCAGTCATTGTGCATTTGCCCATTGGCATTTTGCTATTGGGTGTTTTGATGATGGTTTACCAACATTATAGTAAGGTTGATTTACGCGCTCCTATTTCATTGGCTTTTTTGGTCGGGAGTATTAGCGCCGTGATGGCTTGTATTGCAGGATGGATTTTATCCAACTCCGGCGAATATGATGTGTTATTAGTTCAAAAACATCAGTGGACCGGGATTAGCACTGCAGTTATAGGATTACTAGTTTATTTCTTAAAGCAATACCGAAAATTATTAGCTGTCATATTAACCCTACTTGTTTTTATTACAGGTCACTATGGTGGTACATTGACGCACGGAGAAAATTATTTATTTAACACCAATGAAAATTCCAACACGAGCCAGGTTGACACTATAAAAGTGGAAGCAAAAAAAATTACTCAAACAATTTCACATGGAGCTGATTCCTTAACCATTGAAACGCATAATGTTTATAAAGAACAAGTTGCGCCAATCTTAAAATTGAGATGTTATAATTGTCATTCCGCAATTAAACAAAAGAATGGATTAAGATTGGATGGAGAAATGTTCATCAAAAAGGGTGGAAAAAACGGAAAGATATTTGTCGCGGGTAATGCTTTCAAAAGTCCACTATATACAAGCTTAGTATTGCCGATTGATGATGAAAAACATATGCCGCCGAAAGGAAAACATCAGTTAAGTCAAAATGAAATTTTAATTATTGAAAACTGGATAAAAACAGGCGCCTCTTTCGAGGATATTATTGACACCATTTCCTATAACCAATTGGTTAAAAATGTTGCATCCCAAAATACCATTACGGATAAAAATATTTTAACTACTCCAGCAAAAGTAAATAGTGAAATAACAGAAACAAAAAATCAGGAGATTGAAAATAATAATAGTATAAAAAGTTCCGTAAAAATTATAAACCTACCAAATCCTGCACCCATAAACCCCGCGATCATTGAAGATTTCAAACAAGAAAATATTATTTTAACCAATATCGCAGAAGGCTCCAATTTTGTAATGGCCAATTTTGTCAATGTGTTACCCTTTAACAAAACTAGCTTACTAGCATTAAAAAATATTAATGCACAGTTGGTAACATTAAAATTGACCAACTTACCTATCAATGATAATGATATAAAAATAGTTGCGGATTTAAAAAAAATTAAAAAGTTGAATGTTGAAAACACGTTGATCACGGATAATGGGTTGGATTATATAAAGCAATTGTCACAATTGGAACAGCTTAACCTTTATGGTACGAATATTTCAGATGAAGGGCTTATGCAATTAGCTTCATTAAAAAATTTATCAGTGCTTTATTTATGGAAAACTAAAGTAACTTTAAATGGGATTGAACAGTTTAAAAAATTAAATCCAAAAGTAACTATTGAAATAGGAGATTTTAAATTTCAGAAAAAATGAAGAAATATTATTTATTCATAGGTTTTATTGGTGTTTTTTTTGCATTTAAAAACATATCCAAATTACCCGAGGATGTAAATTCGGCGTATCTTAAATTACCCTCCGTCATTGATTATAATGAACATGTAAAACCAATTTTATCAGATAAATGTTTTTCTTGTCATGGACCTGATAAGGCAAAGCAAAAAGCAGGGCTTAGATTAGATATGGAGGCGTCGGCCTATGGACCCTTGCCTGAAAGCCCTGGGAAATTTGCCATTGTGCCGGGTAATTTAAATAAGAGTGAGCTTTACCACCGCATTTTATCTTCCGATCCTAGTTATATGATGCCGGATCCAAAATCTCATTTAACCTTAGATGCAAAGGAAAAAGCAATACTTATAAAGTGGATTGAAACGGGTGCCATATATAAGCCACACTGGGCATTTGTTGCACCACAAAAAAAGACGATTCCTGACATTTTTAATTTACAGGTGAATAATCCCATTGATAATTTTGTATTTAGTCGATTACAACAAGAAGGTTTACAGCCTAGCCCTAAGGCGTCTAAAGAAATTTTATTAAGAAGGCTTTCCTTGGATTTGACCGGTCTTCCGCCGACCGTTGATGAAATAGACCAATTCTTAAACGACCAAAGCGCAAATGCTTACGAAAAACAAGTAGACCGATTATTAAGCTCTCCGCATTATGGTGAAAAAATGGCGACCCAATGGTTGGACCTATCCCGCTTCGCTGATTCCTATGGATACACCGTGGATAGAACCAGGGATATGTCGGTTTATCGCGATTGGGTTATTGGTGCTTTCAATGAAAACATGTCTTATAAAAATTTCATCCATTATCAACTTGCGGGTGATTTAATGCCTTCGCCTACCAAGGATATGATTATTGCAACCGCGTTCAATCGCAATCATCCACAAAATATGGAAGGTGGAATTATTGAAGAAGAATTTCAAACAGAATATGTGATGGATCGAACCAATACTTTTGGAGAAGCGTTTTTATCGATATCGGTGGGTTGTGCAAGATGTCATGATCATAAATATGATCCGGTTTCACAAGAAAATTATTATCAGCTGTATAGTTTTTTTAATAATGTACGCGAGGCAGGACAGATCTCTTGGAATGATGATATGCCAACACCCACATTAATGCTTCCTACGACAGCACAAGAAAAAACTATTCAATATATTAATTCATTGGTTAAGGAAAAAGAAACGCAATTAAAATTAAGCTACGAAAATGCAGCTAATGAATTTAATGAATGGTTACAACAAGAAAAATATAAAACAATATCAAGTAGGGGTGTCCCGTCTGAAAATTTACAGGCATTTTATAATTTTGAAGACTCATTAAAAAACAGTGTCAACAATAGTAAAACAGCCATATTACGTCGCGATTGGGATACCAAAAGTGAACCATTGAAATTCGAAAAAAATGGGAATGGACAAAGCTTATTTTTAAATGGCGACACCTATTTAGATTTAAAAGAAATCGGTGTTTATAGAAAATCGGAACCTTTCACTATTGGCTTATGGATAAATATTCCCAAAGAAATGAAGGAAGGTGTAATATTTCATAAAAGCAATGCGGAAAGGTTATATAATTTCAAAGGCTATCATGTTTATTTAAAAAATAATCGACTTGAAATGACAATGGCACATACGGCGCCATCCAATGCCATTACTAAGTTGTCCTTGACTGATGTTCCGCGTAATCAATGGATACAACTCACTATGACCTATGATGGATCTTCTACCGCAAAGGGTTTGAATTTGTTTATTGATGGCGCTCCATTAAAAATGGAAACACAGATTGATCAATTATATAAAGACATTGTATTTTTTTCAAAAGACGAACCGGGATTACAAATTGGTGCTTGGTATCGTGGGTTTGGTGTTAAGGGCGGAAAGCTAGATGATGTATCTGTATATAACCGAGCTTTAACTCCTTTTGAAATAAAAGTATTGGCAAAAAAAGCGAATTGGGATTTAATTACAAAAAAAACCAGCACCGAATTAACCAACGAGGATATTTCTGTTTTAAAAGAATATTATAATTCAGTAGTGAATGTAGCTATTAAAAACGCAAGCATTGCACTTCAAACACAAAGAAAATTATTAGCAGATTCAACCGAGCATATAAAAGAATTAATGGTAATGCAAGAAATGCCGCAGCCTAAAAAAACTTTTTTATTAAACAGGGGGCAATATGATGCGCCAACAAAACAAGTATTTCCAAATACACCAGAAAAAATATTACCCTTCTCTAGTCAACTTCCAAAAAACAGATATGGCTTAGCACAATGGTTAACGGATGCGCGTAATCCGCTAACAGCGCGGGTTGCTATCAATCATTTATGGCAAAACTTTTTTGGTAAAGGCTTGGTTAAAACAGCAGAGGATTTTGGTAATCAGGGTGAAATGCCTAGTCATTTAAATTTATTGGATTGGTTGGCGATTGAATTGCGAGATAACAACTGGGATATTAAAAAAATAAATAAGCTCATTGTAATGTCTGCGACTTATCAGCAGGATTCAAAAGCGAGTGCTTTGCTCAATGAAAAAGATCCAGAAAATAAATTATTAGCAAGAGGTCCATCTATTCGCTTATCCGCTGAAATGATTCGAGACAATGCTTTAGTGGCGAGTGGTTTGTTAAATAAAGAGTTGGGAGGTAAAAGCGTATATCCTTATCAACCAGAAGGATTGTGGGAAATCAATGGTACCAAATATAATCAGGACAGTACTGATCAAGTATATAGAAGAAGCCTTTATATTATTTTAAAAAGAACGGTTCCCAATCCAACCCTTGCTAATTTTGATGGTCCTTCTAGGGCTTCTTGTGTAGTACGCAGACAATCCACCAATACGCCCTTACAAGCATTGGTTACTTTAAATGATCCTACTTTTATTGAAGCGGCTAAAGTGATTGGGGAAAGCATCACCAAACAACAAAATACCACAGCAGCTATTGGTTTGGCTTACCGACAACTTACCGGCATTACACCTAATTCAAAACAAATCGCATTATTAAGTGCAATGCAACAAGCGGAATACAATAAGTTTAAAGCCAACCCCAATAAAATAAAAGGATGGTTAAATACAGGTTTATATAAAATTAATACAACATTAGATCCTTATTGGGTTGCTGCGAATAGCGTAGTTGCAAGCACTATATTAAACTCTGATGCAACCATTACTAAAAGATAAGTTTATGGGAAGGAAAAATGATTTTAAAATATATACGCAAGAATTTGAGGCAATCAATAAAAAAATTGAACGTCGAAATTTTTTGAAAAGTACGGCAGGCGGTATGGGCGCGATGGCGTTGGGTACTTTATTAAGCAGTAGTATTTCAACAAAAACATTTGAACAACAAATATTAGACGCCTTACCTACCATCGCGCCTAAAGCAAAACGCGTGGTATATTTATTTATGAGTGGTGGCCCTTCACAATTTGAAACATTTGATTACAAACCTGGATTAATAAAAATGCAAGGGCAGGGTTTACCTGATTCTGTTCGTAATGGACAACGCTTAACAGGAATGAGTGCCAGTCAAGCTTTACTTCCTATTGCCTCCTCCTTTGCAAATTTTAAACAGCATGGAAAAAGTAATACCTGGGTAAGCGATCTATTACCTTACACTGCGCAAGTGGTAGACGAATTGTGTATTATTAAATCCATGTATACTGAGCAAATTAATCATGATCCAGCACTCACCTTTTTTCAAACTGGACATCAGCTTCCAGGTCGCCCATCCATTGGATCCTGGATGAGTTATGGATTGGGATCTGAAAATAAAAATTTACCTGCATTCATCGTATTGGTTTCAAAAAACGCATCTCGCGATCAGCCCTTATATGCAAGATTATGGGGAAATGGATTTTTACCTTCACAACATCAAGGCGTGCAATTTAGATCAGGCAAGGATCCTGTATTATTTTTAAATAATCCTGAAGGCTATGATGGAAAGGACCGAAAAGAAATGTTAGATTATTTGGGACAACTGAATAATTTACAAAATGAAGTGTGGGGTGATGCTGAAGTAGATGCGCGTATGTCACAATACGAATTAGCTTTTAGAATGCAAACATCAGTACCTGATGTGATGGATACATCGAATGAGTCAGATGAAGTATTTGATTTATACGGACCAGATAGTAGAGAAAAGGGAACGTTCGCTGCCAATTGTTTATTAGCGCGCAAACTTTTAGAAAAAGATGTTCGCTTTGTACAACTATATCATCAAGGATGGGATCATCATGGATCCTTGCCACAAGGAATGAAACAACAATGCAAACAAACCGATCAAGCATCAGCGGCATTAATTATGGATTTAAAAAGAAGAGGAATGCTCGATGATACTTTAGTGATATGGGGTGGTGAGTTTGGTCGTACTGCTTATTCACAAGGAAAATTAGAAAAAGATAATTATGGCAGAGACCATCATCCACGTTGTTTTACTATGTGGATGGCAGGCGCAGGCGTCAAGCCTGGTATGACTTACGGACAAACAGATGATTTTAGTTACAATATTGTCAAGAACCCCGTGCACGTGCATGATTTTCATGCAACCCTATTACATATCATGGGCATCAATCACGAACAATTAATTTATAAATACCAAGGAAGGCGTTTCCGTCTCACGGATGTGTCTGGAAAAGTGATCAATGATATTCTCGTATAAAGAATATCGAAAATAAATTTATCTCTAATTTTATACACCCGCTTTTTTAAGTACTTCTAAAGTTTTTCTTAATCCGGTTTTAGCCACTAGTAATAAATCTTCTTTATAATAATTTGGATTATACATTTCAAGTGAAATAAATCCTTTGTATCCGGTTGCTTTTAAATCTTTAAAAATAGAAGCAAGTGGTAATATGCCATCGCCTGGATAAACACGATGTTCATCTCTTAAATCTTTAAACGCAGGCATGTTAGGTGCATCATTGAATTGAAAAATGGCAATCGCATCTCCCTTTAACATTTTTAATCCTTCAAAACCACCATCACTAATATACATATGATAAACATCGGGAATGACCATCGCGTTTGGATGATTTGCATCCATCGCTATACCAAACGCTTGACCTAAGGTTTTGATGGTAAAATATTTTACAAAAACCAAGGCGGGTTTAATATTAAATTCTTTCATGCCAATTTCAATAATGTCGCGATATCTATCAGCCACCCATTTTTGATTATAATTTTCAGGCAAGGTATTGGGTATAGTTTGAATATGTTCGGCGCCAATATCATGCGCCATACGCATACGTCGGCGCGTTTCCTTCAACGACAGTTCAAACTCGGGCATGGTTCCGGGTATTGCATTCCAAAGGCCAATCACACTTGGCACTTTAAGGCCCAGCTTTTTAATTTGAGCACCCAAGACTTTTAAATTCCCCCCATTTTTTTCGAATTCTTCTAATTCACTATCCCAAGGCTCAATGCCATCATAACCAGCTTCAGCAGCAATGCTTACTTTTTCTTTAAGGGAGGCCGGCCGAATGGTGGCAGTATCCAAACAAATGGGCCAAGGACTTGCGCCATTTTGGTAACGCTTACCGTTTTGTTCTAATTGTTTTGTTTCCGCAATTGCAGCCGTTGGTAAAATTCCGGCCATTAAGCCGATGGTGCTACTCAATCCGATAAAGTTTCTGCGTTTCATAGAATTATTTAGTTCTTGAGAAGCTCAATATACAAAATTTATAGACTACGCTATTGAATGAGATAATTTGAATTTAAATCGCAATTTAAAATGCATTCCCCGCAATATTTTATTTATATTTATTTTACAAAAGGAGGCGTATGAAAAAAATTCTTTTATTCACTAGCTACTGTATACTAATGCTTACCTCTAGTGTTAATAGTCAAACAAATATAAATATTTTGGGGGCGTGGGGGAAAGAGGAAAATAATACTAAAACATTGGTCATAATCACAGATTATATTTTAAGTGTTGCGAGCTATAACTTAGTAGAGAAAAAATTTAATTATACTTGGGGTGGCAAATATCGTATAGATAAGGAAAATATGGAATTATCCTATGAATGGCATTCTCAGGACACCGCTATGGTCAATCTATCAGCAAGTATTCCAATAACAATTAAAAAAGATGGCCAGCTTTCCTTAGGCAATATATTATCCGGCTTAACGAGGTTGGATGGGGGAAAAGCGGGTGATTTATTTGGCTCTTGGATTATAAGCGGAAATTATACAAATGATATTGTTAGTAAAAGAGCAAATCCTTTTTTTCCAAGACGCACTATGAAAATTATTTCAGGCAAGTACTTTCAATGGGTAAGTTATAATGTAGTGACCAAAAAATTCTTTGATGCCGGAGGTGGAACACAAACAACACAAAACGGAAAGTATACCGAAAACATTGAATACTTTACAAAAACCACGCAAAGTATTGGGAAGTCGCTTTCCTTCGCATATTCCATAATTGATGGGGACTGGAGACACCAAGGACAAAAATCAACGGGTGGTCCATTAGATGAATGTTGGACCAAAAGAAAAATAATTGAAGAAAAATTTACAAAAAAATAAATCTAAATAATAGGCAGACAAGAATATTTTAAACACAACTTGTTTTCCTTATCTTTAATATTCACCTTCAATACAAATAAAATGAGTACAAATAGACGTTCCTTTCTTCGCAATATTGCCCTAGGTTCTGGTGCAATCATTACAGCGATTCCAGAAAAAGGATTTGCTGCTAGCCATGTAAAAAATACAACCCCCGCTCCTGCCGCATTTAATATGTGTGGTTATGCAGCTCCCAAATTGCCAACAGTGCGTGTTGCTGTTATTGGATTGGGAAATCGTGGACCAGGTGCGGTTGACAGATTAAGTTATATAGATGGAGTTGAAATAAAAGCTTTGTGTGATAAATATCCTGAGCGTGTAGAAAAGGCACAAAATATTCTTACAAAAAAAGGTTTACCTAAAGCAAAAGCCTATTCAGGCGCTGAGGGCTGGAAAGCGGTTTGTGAATCCAATGATATTGATTTAGTTTATGTAACTACACCATGGTCATTACACACACCCATCTCGGTGTATGCAATGAAAAATGGTAAGCATGCTGCTTCTGAAGTACCTGCAGCAAAAACGATTGACGAGTGTTGGGAACTGGTAGAAACTTCAGAAAAAACACGCAAGCATATGATGATGCTTGAGAATTGTTGCTATGACTTTTTTGAATTGCTTACACTTAATATGGCACGCAACGGATTGTTTGGTGAAATTTTACACGCAGAGGGTGCATACATACATGACTTAAGCAGTGACTATTTGTTTAATAAAAAGGCGTATGCGGATATGTGGAGATTGAAAGAAAATATCGAAAACAATGGTAGTCTATATCCTACACATGGATTAGGGCCAATTGCGCAATGCATGAATATTAATCGTGGAGATAAATTTGATCACTTGGTGAGTATGAGCACCAATGATTTTTCGTTAGGCAAAATGGCGAATGACATGGCAGCAAAGGATGATTTTTTCAAAGAATACACTGGAAAAACATATCGCGGAAATATGAATACGACCATTATTAAAACCGATTTAGGTAAAACATTAATGGTACAACATGATGTATCTTCTCCGCGTCCTTATTCTAGAATCCATTTGGTGAGTGGAACTAAAGGTGCAGCACAAAAATATCCTGGTCCGGAGCGTATTGCATTAGGACACGCATGGATGAAAGAAGATGAACTAAATGGAATGCGTGAAAAATATACACCACCAATTGTAAAACATATCGGAGAGATTGCTAAAAATATTGGCGGTCATGGTGGAATGGACTTTATCATGGACTGGAGATTAATTGATTGTTTACGCAATGGTTTACCATTGGATCAGGATGTATATGATGCTGCATCATGGAGTGCTGTATTCCCGTTGAGTGGTAACTCTGTTGGACAAAGATCAAAATCAATCGATGTTCCTGATTTCACAAGAGGTGGCTGGAAAATAAATAAGCCGCATGATATGACATTAAATGGTGGTGGAAATACTGGCGTAAGAGCTGTTGTAAAATAAAATACTATGTCTCTTTCCTATAATTATAATTATCCCGGCATTGATGATTTAATAAAAAAAGCAAAATCAAAAATTCCAAAATTTGCTTTTGAGTATCTAGATGGCGGATGTAATGAGGATATTAATTTATACAAGAATACCCAGGAATTAAGAGCGGTAGAATTAAAGCCGTATTATTTAAGAAAGCATATTGAAGCCAAATTAGATACTAATTTGTTTGGACATGTGTATGATGCGCCGTTCGGAATTTCACCCATCGGGTTACAGGGTTTGGTTTGGCCGAATGCCCCTGAAATTTTAGCAAAGGCAGCATGCAAGCACAATATCCCATTTATATTAAGTACGGTTTCCACCAGCAATATTGAAAAAATAAGTTCGCTAACCGAAGGGCGTGCATGGTTTCAACTTTATCATCCTGCTGAAAACGAAATAAGAGATAAAATAATAAAACGTTTGCAAGATGTTGCTTGTCCTGTATTAGTTATTTTAAGTGATGTCCCTACTTTTGGATATCGTCCAAGAGATATTAGAAATGGTTTGGCAATGCCCCCGCGCATGACGCTTAAAAATATATTGCAAATCATGGGAAGGCCAGAGTGGGCGCTGAAAACTTTATATCACGGTCAACCATCCTTTCAAACGATGAAGCCTTATATGCCCAAGGATTTAAACATGAAACAGTTGGGTCAGTTTATGAATAAAACCTTTTCGGGTAGATTAAATGAAGAAAAAATTGCAGCTATCCGAGATCAATGGAAAGGAAAATTAGTAATTAAAGGAATTGCATCTGAAGAAGATACCGAGATGGCAATAAAATTAGGATTGGATGGTATAATCGTATCCAATCATGGCGGTAGACAATTAGATGCTGGACAATCCACTATCAAAACATTACATCCGATTGTAGAAAAATATAAGGGGCAAATAAAAATTATGATGGATAGTGGTATACGAACGGGTCCAGATATCGCTAGAACTATTGCATCGGGGGCTGAATTTGCATTTTTAGGTAGAAGTTTTATGTATGCTGTTGCTGCATTAGGCGATGAAGGTGGCGATCATCTTATTTCAAGTTTAAAAGTTCAGTTGAAGCAGGTGATGGATCAAGTGTGTTGTTCAAAAGTGGAGGAGCTTCCTTCGTTTTTAGTCAATCCTTCCTAAAAAAAATTTTACACTAGTAAAAATTTGTGGCGGTAAATAATATTTTATTATCGTTACGCCTGTTCAATTTATATCTCATGAAAAAATATTCAAATTTTATTTTTGTAGTTATTGCATTGTGTTTTTCATTATTAGGAAACGCACAAGGAAAATATATCCTTAAGTCTGGAGATGCCAATGGCATTAATAAATGGTATATGGGCCGACAAATTGCGCAGGTAATGAGTCACTATGGTATTGATTGGCTTGAACGAGAAGAAAGAGACAAGGAAGAAAACACAAGTTTGTTATTAAAAAATTTGAATGTACAACCTGGAATGATGATTGCGGATATTGGCGCTGGCAGCGGTTACCATAGTTCCTTATTATCAAAAATGGTGGGTAACGGAAAAGTGTATGCGGTAGATGTGGAGCTAGAAATGATTGCCTTTCTGCAGGATCGTATTAAAGCCGAAAAAACAAAAAACGTAGTCCCTATTTTATGTACAGAACAAACCGTTGGGCTCCCTGCAAATAGTATTGACCTAATGTTGCTAGTAGATGTATACCATGAATTCTCCTACCCCTATGAAATGGGTGTGGCCATGTTGGAAGCACTTAAGCCAGGTGGAAAATTGGTTCTAGTTGAATTTAGAACTGAAGATGAAATGGTACCCATTAAAACCATTCACAAAATGAGTGAACAACAAGCTGTTCGTGAGTTTAAAGCCGCAGGATTTATATTTGAAAAAAATATCAGCAACCTACCTTGGCAACACTGTATGGTTTTTCGTAAAATTAAATAAGGCAGTAATAATTCCAACAACTTGAGGTTTCAAATTGAAACCTCAAGTTGTAAAGATTATAGTGAAATCAACCCAACGACTTTTTACTTGGTTTCTAAATCCTTTGAGGTTGCCAGGGCAATGACCCTGCCGGATTTTCCCACTGCATTATAAAAATGATAAACAACGCCCTTCCATTTGATTACCCATGGTTTGTGCGCATAAGTTTCATCATAATCTGTGGAAGATTTAATTAAATCCTCGCCCTCCCAATCCGTCCAATTCACAAGGTCATAGGAACATGCAAATCTTTCAAAGGCGCCAGGTTTCCAAAATGCACCAAAGTAAAACATCACATACAATTTATTTATTTTTACTATTTGTGCATCTCCACAAATACCTTTGTATTTTGTAATCACAGGAGACGCGCCATATCGTTTCCAAGAAACCATATCATCCGAAACTGCCATACCAATACTTTCATATTTAGCAGTATCTCCTTTTGCATTATAATACATGACAAAAGGATGCGAAGTATGTTTTTGTTTGTCTCTTATAACGGTGCTTTTATAAATAGTTTTGTTTTCAAACCATCTTGTATCAATATCTTTCGGTTGTAAAATTGGTGTTTTTGCTGTTTGCCATTCTACTGGTTTTATAAGCGTTGAATTGTTTGCCATACCTACGCCCAATACACCGGCTTCGTATCCAATGGTATTTCCACCTAAATAAGACATCCAGTATTTATTATTAAATTTTTCTACCTTATAACTCCCTCCCCAATTAATATCTACCAATGACATATAACCCGCTTTTTGGTTGGCGTCCCAGGTATCTTTTGAAAAAGAAAGAATTTTACCCAGTGACTTCCAATCCAATAAATTTTTGCTCTCGGCGATCCAGGTTTCATACCCCTTACCATCAAAAACAATATAGGTCATATACCAAACGCCATTTTTTTTGAATATTGTTGGACTGTCCATTAATTTATTTGCGTCGGGGTGTTTAAAAACAACACCATATTTATAGGGTGTTTTAATTTCATTAAAAACCTGCGCCATCGTTTCCTTAGAAACAATGGTATTATATTTTTTGGCGCCAGCTGATTGTTTTTTATTTTGCGCAGCTGCGAACAAGTGCAATACAAGCAGGGGCAAAAAGAGCAAATTTTTAAGCAGCATAATGATTGGAATTTGAAAATTAAAAAGCCCTCAACTTACGTTGAGGGCCGTGTGGCACCACCCGGGCTCGAACCGGGGACACAAGGATTTTCAGTCCTTTGCTCTACCAACTGAGCTACAGCGCCATCCTTTTTTCATCCACCCGCTCGCTTTTCAACGATTGGGTCGCAAATATAGGCAGGGAATCTTATAATTCAAAAAACCAAGCCCACATTATGCCTAATATATTAGTACTCACAGTTTTTAGGGGTTCTTGCGAACGGAATTACGTCTCGAATATTTGTCATTCCGGTTACAAACTGTACCATTCTTTCAAATCCTAGGCCAAAGCCTGCATGGGGCACAGAACCAAATCTTCTTGTATCTAGGTAATAGCTCATCTCCTGTAATGGTATATGCATGGCGTTCATTCTGGCCTCTAGTTTTTCTAAACGCTCTTCTCTTTGGGATCCACCCACAATCTCACCAATGCCCGGCGCCAAAATATCCATGGCCGCTACCGTTTCCTTGCCTGGTTCACATCCATCATTCATACGCATATAAAAAGCTTTAATTGCAGCAGGATATCCTGTAACAATCACTGGTTTTTTAAAATGCTGCTCCACCAAGTATCTTTCATGTTCACTTTGTAAATCAATTCCCCATTTAATATCGTAAGTGAATTTCTTTTTTTTGTAGTGCGTGCTGTTTAATAAAATTTCAATCGCTTCCGTATAAGTAATTCTTTCAAATCCGTTTTCAACAACAAATTTTAATTTTTCAATTAATCCAAGTCCACTTCTTTTTTCCGTCGGTAATTGTTTTTCTTCCTCTGCCAAACGCGTATCTAAAAATTGTAAATCATCGATATTGTTTTTCATCACATAAGCAATTAAATGCTTAATGAAATCTTCAGCCAAGTTCATGTTGTCTTCTAAATCATTAAAAGCAACCTCGGGTTCAATCATCCAAAACTCTGCTAAGTGTCTGGTGGTGTTTGAATTTTCAGCACGGAAGGTGGGGCCAAAAGTGTAAATGTCTGAAAACGCCATGGCGCCTAGCTCTCCTTCTAGTTGACCACTCACTGTTAAGTTAGTACTCTTACCAAAAAAGTCCTGTGTAAAATCAATTTCACCAGCATCATTTTTAGGTGCCCCCTCCAATGGAAGTGTGGTTACGCGAAACATTTCTCCCGCACCCTCTGCATCCGAACTTGTAATAATGGGTGTATGTAAATATAAAAATCCGCGATCATTAAAAAACTGATGTACTGCAAATGCAAGTGAATGTCTAATTCTAAAAACAGATCCAAATGTATTGGTTCTAAAACGCAGATGCGCTTTTTCTCTTAAAAATTCAAGGGAATGTTTTTTTGGTTGTAAAGGATATTTTTCTGCGTCGCTATCTCCTAATATTTCTATGCTGGTTGCTTTTACTTCTACCGTTTGACCCTTACCCAAACTTTCAACCACGGTTCCGGTAATTTTTAATGACGCACCGGTGGTGATTCTTTTTAAGATAGCGTCGTCAAATTCACCCAAGGAAGCAACGATTTGGATGTTGGCATTGGTACTACCATCATTTAAAGCAATGAACTGGTTATTTCTAAAAGTGCGTACCCATCCCATCACCACCACTTCGGTGCCCGTTGCGGTACCCGATAACAATTGCTTAATTTTAATTCGTTGGTTGAACATATTTGTATTTTCGAATGGCAAAGATAATCCGTTTCAATGGCGAATTGACCCGTTTTAGACATAAAAACACATAAAAAATTGTTTTTTTGTTAAAAATCTGCTTAACATTGCAGTAGCAACGCGCCAAAGCATTCGTTTATTATTATTGGCTTGCTACACAAATTTCCCTTATTCAATTTTTTGGTCACTATTATTAAGACCAACATTTCAAAAAAAGTTCTCAAATTATCCCAGCTCTTGATTCGATTTTTAAATAAACCATAGTTACACAGTGCAAGAAAAAGACGACAAACCAAAAAGGGGGCGCAAAGTTGTTGCCACCCCAGCCGCAAAAGCTGCTCCAGCTGCTAGTTCCGAAAAAAAGACCGCTCCCAAAAAAGCTGTTCCTGCTAAAAAAGCGGAGACCGTTAAAGACAATAGCGAGGATGACAAAGCTTCAAAAATAGCGCAAGCCTTATTTGGCGACGAAAGTGCGGCAAGTGCTCAAGCACCTGCTCAAGCGCCATCTGCACCCGAAAGCAACGAGCAATCTGGTCAAACCAATCCCTCTTCTCAATCTGGACAAAGTGCACCAACTAATGGCGGTGGTCAAAATGGCCCGAACCATCCTGCCCAACGCTACCCGCAACCCAAAAAAGAGCCGGTATTTAATGTTGAGTTTGATGGCGTAATTGAAACCGAGGGTGTTTTGGAAATTATGCCTGACAATTTTGGCTTTCTACGATCTTCAGATTACAACTATTTGTCTTCTCCCGATGATGTATACGTTTCTCCTTCTCAAATAAAATTATTTGGATTAAAAGTGGGCGATACGGTGCACGGAACGGTTCGTGTTCCGCGCGAGGGTGAAAAATATTTTGCTTTGACCAAAGTGCATCAAGTGAATGGAAAAAATCCAGATGAAATTCGGGATCGTATTCCATTTGATTATTTAACGCCGATCTTCCCTTATCAAAAATTAAATTTATATACGGCTGCGAATAATTATAGTACGCGTATCATGGATTTATTTACGCCTATTGGTAAAGGACAAAGAGGATTGATTGTTGCACAACCAAAAGTGGGTAAAACCATGTTGTTAAAAGAAGTGGCGAATGCGATTGCAGCGAATCATCCTGAATGTTACTTAATTATTTTATTGGTTGATGAAAGACCGGAAGAGGTAACGGATGTGGAGCGTTCTGTAAAAGGTGAGGTTATCGCGAGTACGTTTGATGAACCCGCAGACAAACATGTTAAGGTTTCCTCCATGGCTTTACAAAAAGCAAAACGATTGGTTGAGTGTGGTCATGATGTGGTGATATTACTTGATTCTATTACACGTTTAGCGCGTGCACACAATACAGTCGCACCAAGTTCTGGTAAAGTATTATCCGGTGGTGTTGAAGCAACTGCGTTGTTGCGCCCCAAACAATTTTTTGGTGCAGCACGTAAAATTGAAAACGGTGGTTCACTTACTATATTAGCAACTGCATTAATTGAAACAGGTTCTAAAATGGACGAGGTTATCTTTGAAGAATTCAAGGGAACTGGTAACATGGAATTAGTTTTAGATCGTCGCTTAGCAAACAAGCGTATTTTCCCAGCGATTGATTTGGTGGGTTCTAGTACGCGTCGTGATGATTTATTATTAGATAAAGAAGTATTAGGAAGAATGAATATCCTAAGATTATTTATCAATGATATGAATAATGATGAAGCGATGAATGAATTATTAAAAAGAATGCGTGGCACCAAAGACAATGAAGAGTTTTTGGCAAGCATGAATAGATAATAAGAATTTACGCGCGGCTACGCCGCGCCAACAAAAACCTCCCGGCATAAACTGGGAGGTTTTTTTATTTATATTTTTCACGCCAGTCGCTATCGCGAATTAATCTTTAAAGTAATTACTCCGCTCAATTTCTTCGCGTACTTTTTCTGGAACCAAATAACGAATCGTTATTCCGTCTTTGCGATTGTTACGAATTAGTGTTGCAGATAATTGCAACAATGGTGCATCTAATATTTCAACGCGTGCACCATAATCATTGGTGATATCAAAACCATCTCGACGATAAACAATGAATTGATAATTTTTTACCAGTGTTTCAAAATTTTTCCACTTGGGTAAGTTTTGAAAACTATCTGCGCCCATGATTACAGAAAATTCATGTTGCGGATATTTTTCTTGTAAATAAGTAAGTGTATCAATGGTGTAAGAAGGCTTTGGCAGAGAAAACTCAATATCAGACACTTTTAATTGGGTATCGTCTTCAATGGCTAGCTTGGTCAAATGGAGTCGATCATATTCATTTAACAAGCTTCCCTGTGGCTTTAAAGGATTTTGAGGTGAAACTACTAACCACACCTGATTCATGTCGGAATGATTGGCAACATAACTAGCCACCATTAAATGGCCGTTATGAACGGGATTGAATGAGCCAAAAAATAAACCGATCTTCATTTGCTTAATTAGTTGATTATCAATTATTTACATTGATTTTGGGGCTATAAAAATACTATCTGCCTCATTAATTCTTAGGCTTAATTGATATCCTGCCACCGATATTGATATAGGATCACCCAGGGGTGCAATTTGTTCAACGATAATTAATTCTCCAGGTATACAGCCCATTTCCATTAGCTTCAAAAATATATCATCATTTTCGAAGGAATGGATTACGCCCGACTCCCCAATTTTTAATTCAGATAGCTTCCTCATAATATTAATACAAAGATAGTTGCTGTTTTACATAAATAGTTACGAAATTTGGAGCATTGAATAACAATATATTATGCGCATACCCATTTCATTTAATACGGCTGATAAAAACACAACACTTACCAATCGTCTTGCGTTAAAGGCGTTTATTGAAAAGGGTTTGAAAAAAGAGGGGATTGCCATTGAAACCCTTCAATATGTTTTCTGTTCCGACAAATTCCTTCTTAATATCAATAAGTCCTTCTTGAACCACGATTATTTCACTGATATTATCAGTTTTGACCTATCTGAAACAAGGGGAACCCTCATAGGGGAGATTTATATAAGCGTTGATCGCGTGAAAGACAATGCAAAAACCCACAAGGCCAGCTATACTGAAGAATTATTAAGGGTGATATTTCACGGGGCCCTACATTTTTGTGGTTACAAAGATAAAAAGCCTTCCGACGCCAAAGAAATGCGCGCTCAGGAGAATAAATGGCTGAAATCTTATCTAAAATCTATTTCCTAGGACCAGACGAACCAAAAAGGTTCCACATGGAACCTTCCTAATGGAAAATACGGTTTTCATAGAGTCACTTAAATAAATTTCACTCTGGGTATATAAAAGGTTCCACATGGAACGTTTTCTAAATATCGCTTAATAATAACAGAATTTAAGTTTAATTGAATTGCTTGGTATACAATACAGGCTTATCTTTGCACCCTTATATGTTTCCAAAATACAATGTCATAGTAGTAGGTGCCGGCCATGCAGGTTGTGAAGCAGCGGCGGCGGCGGCCAATATGGGCTCCAAGGTTTTATTGGTGACCATGAACATGCAAACCATTGCCCAAATGAGTTGTAATCCTGCTATGGGCGGAATTGCCAAGGGACAAATTATAAGGGAAATAGATGCCTTGGGTGGATATAGTGGCATTGTAAGTGACTTGAGTACGATTCAATTTAGAATGTTGAATAAAAGTAAGGGTCCTGCCATGTGGAGTCCAAGAACACAGAATGACAGACACTTATTTGCTAGTAAATGGCGTGAGATGTTGGAAAACACACCCAATGTTGATTTTTACCAGGATTCAGTAAACGAACTGATTATTAAAAACAATAAGGCTTGTGGGGTGATTACTAGCTTGGGGCATAAAATAGAGGCAGACGCAGTTGTTATTACTAGTGGCACTTTCTTAAACGGGATCATGCATATCGGTGAAAAACAAATTGGCGGAGGTCGAGTAGCTGAAAAGGCTGCTACAGGTATCACCGAACAATTGGTGTCCTTTGGATTAGAATCAGATCGACTTAAAACGGGAACGCCACCAAGAGTAGATGGTCGTAGCCTTGATTATAGTAAAATGGAAGAACAAAAGGGCGATGAAGAGGTGGTTGGGTTCTCCTATTTAAATATAGAAAAGGTGAAACCTGAGAATCAGCGTTCATGTCATATTACTTATACGGATGCAAGGGTACACGAGATGCTTAAAACGGGTTTTGATCGTAGTCCAATGTATCAAGGTCGTATTGAAGGTGTAGGTCCAAGATACTGTCCAAGTATTGAAGATAAAATTAATCGCTTCGCAGAGCGGGAACGACATCAGCTATTTGTGGAGCCTGAAGGCTGGAATACAGTTGAAATATATGTAAACGGCTTTAGCACAAGCTTACCTGAAGAGGTACAATACGAAGCTCTTCGTATGGTTCCTGGCTTTGAAAAAGCCCGAATGTTCCGACCAGGTTATGCCATTGAATATGATTATTTCCAACCGACACAGCTTACGTATACACTTGAAACCAAAGCATTAGAAAACTTGTACTTCGCAGGACAGATAAATGGTACAACAGGATACGAAGAAGCGGCATGTCAAGGTATCATGGCAGGTATGAATGCTCATTTGAAAATTAATAACCAACCGCCTTTAATTCTACAAAGAAGCGAAGCTTATATTGGGGTGTTAATTGATGACCTCATTAGCAAAGGTACTGAAGAACCTTATCGTATGTTTACTTCACGCGCCGAATTTAGAACACTCTTGCGTCAAGATAATGCTGACTTACGCTTAACCGAAATGAGCTATAAACTTGGGTTGGCAAAAGAGGAGCGCATGCGTCGTGTAGAAGAAAAAACGAAACAAGTTACAGAAATTAAAAATGTATTAAATACCGAATCCATTGAGCCTGAAACAATCAATGCATTTTTAACTGACATCGATTCTGCAACTATTACAGAAAAACAAAAAGCCTCGAAACTCTTACTACGACCAAATATTAGCTTACAACAAATTTTATCCAATAATGAATTATTGAAAGATAAAGTAATCGCATTTGATACAGAATGTTTAGAACAAGCTGAAATACAAATAAAATACGAGCGTTATATCGAAAAGGAAAAAGAAATTGTTGAGCGGATGGCAACACTTGAAAATAAATTAATTCCTACCAATTTTGATTACGATAAAATAGCTGCTATTTCTATAGAAGCAAGACAAAAATTCAAAAAAATTAGGCCAATTACCTTAGGTCAGGCAAGTCGCATTAGTGGCGTGAATCCAAGTGATGTACAAATATTAATGGTTTTTATGGGACGTTAATTCGTGTTTGATATCGCCCATTCCTAAACATTAAAAATACCATTGATATAAAATTACCCCTTATCAAAAAAGTGATACTTTTTGTGCTTAGACAATAAGTTTTTAGTAGCTTTAAAACTCATCTTTTGAGAAATTTTTAAACAACTAAATTAGTCGCGTATGAAGCGGATTTTAACAGCTCTTGTATTTTTGTGTACGGGCATTATTGCGCATGCACAAGAATCATTTCCCGTTAATGGGGTAAGGGATATTCGTAGTGGTTTGTATGCTTTTACAAATGCTACCATTATTCAAAACGAAAACACTAAAATTGAAAAAGGTGTTTTAATTATAAAAATGGGTAAAATTGTGGCTGTTGGTGCAAACCTAACTGTACCAGCAGAAGCAATCGTTATTGACTGCGCTGGTAAATTTATATACCCATCCTTTATTGATCCACTAAGTGATTATGGTGTAGCAACACCTAGAAGAACTTTGGGTGGTTTTAATTTTGGAGCTCCAGGACAATTTATTTCCAATAAACCCGGACCATACAACTGGAACCAAGCGGTAAAGCCCGAATTGAATGCTGTTGATGTATTTACAAAAGACGAAACAACTGCAAGTACATATCGTGCAAATGGATTTGGTGCGGTGTTCACACATTTAAAAGATGGATTAGCAAGAGGAACTGGTGCGGTTGTAACATTAGCTACTGAAAATAATAACCAAGCGGTTTTAAAATCAAAAGCTGCATCTGTATATTCATTTGATAAAGGAACATCAACCCAATCTTATCCAAGTAGTTTAATGGGGAGCATTGCAGTTTTGCGCCAAACCTACTTAGATGCGAAATGGTATCAAACGAAACCAGTAAGTGAGGGTGTTAATCTTTCCTTAGAGGCATGGAACAATAGCCAATCAATCCCACAAATATTTGCAACCGATGATAAATGGAACGCAGTTCGAGCCGATCGTATTGGTGATGAATTTGGTGTACAATATATTATAAGAGGCGGAGATAACGGATATCAAAGAATAGATGAAATGGCAAAAACCAAAGCGTCATTTATATTAGGTGTTGATTTTCCAATAGCCATGGATGTGGAAGATCCTAATGATGCAAGATTTGTATCTCTAGCTGATATGAAACATTGGGAACTAGCCCCAACTAACTTGGCAGCCTATTCGAAAGCAAATATTCCATTTAGTATAACATCTTCAGATATGAAAGATGCAAAACAATTTTTAGCCAATATTAAAAAAGCAATTCAAAATGGTTTGAGTGAATCAAAAGCTTTAGAAGCATTAACGAAAACACCAGCAAATCAATTAGGCGTTTATGATCAAGTAGGCTCCTTAGAAACTGGAAAGTGGGCGAATTTTATTATAACTACAGAACCAGTTTTTGCTGCAAACTCAAAAATTATAGAAAACTGGGTGCAAGGAAATAAGTACGGAGTGAACGAAAACGAGTGGTCAAGCATCGCTGGAAAATATAAATTAACGATTAATAAAAACGGAACAACATCTGATTATACAGTAGAAGTTAAGAAAGATTTATCTGCTTCCATAATCGGTAGTGATACAATTGCATCTAAAATAACAGTGAGCGAATCTGTTATTAAATTAAACTTCCCTAGTAAAAAAGGCAGGGGTGCTGATCAAATTAGATTGAGTGGTATTATCTCGGGTAATTCATGGTCAGGTGTTGGTACAGATGGTTCTGGAAGTAAAACAACCTGGTCTGCATCTTATACGGGAGCAATTACCGCAACTGAAGCAAGAAGCGATTTCAGAAGACCAATGGATAGTGCGCGAAACTATAATTCAAAAATAACTTTTCCATTTGTGGGATATGGTAACGAAGTATTGCCTAAACAAGAAACGATCTTAATTAAAAATGCAACCGTTTGGACCAACGAAAAGGAAGGCATTTTACAAAATACAGATGTATTACTTAAGGCGGGTAAAATTGCAAAGATTGGAAAAAATTTAAGCGATCCAACAGCAACTATAGTTGATGGTACAGGTAAACACTTAAGTGCAGGTATTATCGACGAACACTCACATATCGCTGCAATGTCCATTAACGAAGGCGGACAATCGGTTACATCAGAGGCTCGTATCGCAGATAATTTAAATCCAGAGGATATTAATATATACCGTCAATTGAGTGGCGGCGTAACCAGCTCACATATATTACATGGCTCTGCGAACACCATTGGTGGACAAACACAATTAATTAAACTGCGTTGGGGTGCAAATGATGAAGATTTAAAATTTGCTGGCGCTGATCCGTTTATCAAATTCGCATTGGGTGAAAACGTTAAACGTACAACCAGTCAAAGCAACAATCGTTATCCTGATACAAGAATGGGAGTTGAAGAAGTTTTAAACGACGCATTTGATCGTGCGCTTGATTATCAAAAAGGTTTGAAAGCAAATCCTTCCGCAAGACGAGATTTAGAATTAGACGCCCTAGTTGAAATTTTAAATAAAAAGCGTTTCATTACTTGTCATAGTTATGTACAACCAGAAATTACCTATGCTTTGCGTATTGGTGATAAATATGGTTTTAAATTTAACACCTTTACACATATATTAGAAGGATACAAAGTGGCCGATAAAATGAAAGCACACGGTTCAAGTGCTTCAACTTTTTCTGATTGGTTTATGTATAAAACAGAAGTACAGGATGCAATTGCTTATAATGCTGCTATTATGCAAAAAGTGGGATTGAATGTAGTTATTAATTCAGATGATGCTGAAATGGCAAGAAGATTGAATCAAGAAGCTGCAAAGGCCATTAAATATGGTGGTGTTAGCGAAGAAGAAGCATTTAAAATGGTAACATTAAATCCTGCAAAAGCGTTACATGTAGCTGATAAAGTAGGAAGTATAAAAACAGGCAAGGATGCCGATGTGGTTTTATGGACAGACAATCCATTGAGCATTTATGCAAAAGTTGAAAAAACAATTGTAGATGGTATTGTTTATTTTGATAGAACAAAAGATGCGGAAATGAGTAAAAAAATTACTGCAGAAAAAACAAGGTTAATACAAAAACTATTGGGAGAAAAAAGATCGGGTATGCCAATGGGAAGACCAATGCCTAGTTTCCAAACTATATTAACCTGTGGTGATCATGAACACGAGGATCACATGGCGACCATTTATGAAAATCAAAATAATTAATTTATGAAAAATAGATATACAAGCTTACTTATATTATCACTTGCGATTTTTGCAAATAATGCAAAGGCACAGGAAACGGTTTATCCTGCAGGTCCACAAAAGGGGGTTTCTGCAATTACACACGCAACGGTGCATGTTGGTAATGGAACTGTTTTAACAGATGCAACTATTGTATTTGAGAAAGGAAAAATCACGGCCGTAGGAAATGGTGTTTCAATACCAAAAGGTGCTACTGAGATTGATGCAACAGGAAAACACGTGTATCCTGGTTTAATTTTACCAAGTTCTAGTTTAGGTTTACGTGAAATTAGCTCAGGCGTTCGCGGAAGTAATGACTATCAAGAAATTGGGGAAAACAATGCTGATATTAGAAGCATTGTTTCTTACAATACAGATTCTAAAATTATAAATGTATTACGTTCAAATGGGATTTTGTTAGCGCATGTTTCTCCGTCGGGTGAGCTAATCGAAGGAAGATCAAGTGTGGTTCAATTAGATGCATGGAATTATGAAGATGCTGAGTATAAAGCAAACACAGGAATGTATATATCCATGCCATCACTAATGGCGCGCCGTGGTGGACGTGGTGGCTTTATGCGTGGTATGATGATGGGTGGTGGTGGAGATCCATTAAAAGCAGCATTTGATAAAATTGAAACTATTAAAACCTATTTCACAGAAGCAAAAGCATATTGCCAAGAAAAGGTTCATGCCAATAATAATTTGAAATTAGAGGCGGCACGCGCTTTGTTTGAAGGTAAACAAAAGCTATATGTTCGTGCGAATGAGGTAAAACAAATGCTTCTCGCCATTGATTTAGGTAAAACTTTTGGTTTCAATATTGTGATAGTGGGTGGTGGAGAAAGTTTTCAAATTGCGGGTCTATTAGCAGAAAATAAAATCCCGGTTATCTTAGATGAAGCCCATGCATTACCAGCAACTGAAGATGATGATGTTGACCAACCTTATAAAACTCCAGCACAATTACAAAAAGCAGGTGTTTTGTTTGCGATGAACGACGTGGCTGATAATACAAAATCTCGCAACCTTAGCTTCAATGCTGGAACGGCCGCTACCTATGGTTTAACCAAGGAAGAGGCTTTATCATCAATAACACTTAATACTGCTAAAATATTAGGTATTGATAATGTTACCGGGTCAATTGAATCGGGTAAAGATGCCAATATTCTTATTAGTGCTGGAGATATATTAGATATGCGCGGAAACCAGCTTACTCAAATATTTATTCAAGGACGTACTGTTTCATTAGATAACAAACAACTACAACTTTACGAACGTTATAAACATAAATATGGTATTAAGTAAAACTTAATTAATTTGTATAAATATTAATTCTAAATTTTGACCGGTCGCTTTAATTGGCGGCCGGTTTTTTTGGGTATCTTAGCATCATGTCTAAAAAACTATTTTTATTAGATGCGCTTGCATTAATTTATCGTGCATATTATGCGCTGATCCGTACGCCGCGTATTACTTCTACGGGCATTAATACCAATGCACAATTTGGTTTTACAAATACCTTGCTTGAAATTATACGCAAGGAAAACCCTACCCATATAGCTGTTTGTTTTGATACACACGCGCCTACCGAAAGACACACCGACTTTGCTGATTATAAGGCCAATCGACAAGAAACACCAGAAGATTTATTAGACTCATTGCCACATATTAAGGCAATTATAGAAGGCTTCAATATACCAGTAATCGAATATGATGGGTATGAAGCAGATGATATCATTGGAACCCTGGCATGGCAGGCAGCTGACATGGGCTATGATGTTTACATGGTAACTCCTGATAAGGATTATGGTCAATTGTTGATACATCCCAATGTTTTTATATGGAAACCACCAGCTTTTGGCAATAAGGAAGAGATTGTTGATGCTAAAAAGATTTGTGAAAAATGGGATATCCAAAGGGTTGAACAGGTGATTGATATGTTGGGTCTCATGGGTGATGCTTCTGACAATATTCCAGGTATACCGGGAGTTGGAGAAAAAACTGCAGCAAAGCTTTTGAAATTATATGATACGCTTGAGGGTGTTTTAGAAAACGCAGATAAAATTACTGGCGCCATGGGCGAAAAAGTGCGCGCAGGTAAAGCGTCTGCCATTATGAGTAAAAAATTGGCAACAATAATTACCAATGTTCCTGTTCAATTTCATGAAGAAGATTTTAGATTAAAAGAAAAAAATAGTTCGGCGCTGGCTGAAATATTTAACGAATTAGAATTTAAAACATTGGGAAAGAGAATATTAGGAGATGCATTTTCAGTAACAGGTGGTGGTGGTGAAGAAAAGGTTGATGGCTCTTTTTCTAAAATAGAACCTAGTGGAAACGCACAAGAACAGACAGATTTATTTGGTAACACGGTAAATGTAAAGCCACCCAAACAAAGAGCAAACAAAACAAACGAATCAGAAGGAACAGCAGATACCGAGGATAACAGCGAGGATATTGATTTTGGTGGAAGTCCAGAAACAGCGCTAGTTGTAAATAAAAATATTGGCAACACCGAACACGATTATAAATCGGTTGTGGGGGATAAAGAAATAGAAGCACTCCTTGCTGTGCTATTACAACAAAATGAAATTTGTATTGATACTGAAACAACCGGTGTTGATGCAAACAATGTATCACTAGTTGGATTAAGTTTCTCTTATAAAGAACACGCTGGTTATTTTTTACCAATAGAAAATGATGGTGATAGTAAAACCGGTGCAAAGCACATTCTAAAAATATTACAGCCCCTTTTTGACAATGAAAATATCACCTGGATTGGACAAAACTTAAAATATGATTTTTTAGTATTAAAATGGTACGGCATTGAATTAAAAGGAAAAACTTTTGATACCATGTTGGCGCATTACGTTATTGAGCCAGAAGGCAGGCGTGGTATGGATTTATTAAGTGCACAATTTTTAGGTTACGAACCTGTATCAATTACAAGCATTATTGGCAAGAAAGGTAAAAATCAAGGTAGTATGCGTGATGCACCACTTGATCAAATAACACAATATGCCGCGGAGGATGCAGATATTACATTACAGCTAAAAAATTGTTTTGCACCTTTAATTATTAAAAGAGAAGTAACCAAAGTTTTTAATGAGGTAGAAAATCCACTGGTGCGCGTTTTGGTTGACATGGAATATGAGGGAGTAAAAGTGGATACAAAATTTTTAAGTGACTATAGTAAAGTGTTAGAGGTTGATGCTAAAATAAGTGAAGAGCGCGTTTATGAGCAAGCGGGTGTTAGATTTAATTTAGCTTCACCAAAACAACTAGGAGAAGTTCTTTTCGAAATTTTAAAATTAGACGCAAAAGCTAAAAAAACAAAAACGGGACAATACGCAACGGGAGAAGATGTTTTACAAAAAATGGCAGCGAAACATAAAATAGTTGACGATATTTTAAATTTTAGAGAGCTCACAAAACTTAAATCAACCTATGTAGATTCGGTTCCCGCATTAATTAATCCTAAAACTGGGCGAATACACACCAGCTATGCGCAGGCGGTGGCGGTTACTGGGCGATTAAGTAGTACCAATCCAAATTTGCAAAATATCCCCATTAGAACCGAACGTGGAAGAGAGATTAGAAAGGCATTTATACCAAGAGAACCAAGCAGGGTTTTAATAAGCGCGGATTATTCACAAATTGAATTAAGAATTGTTGCTGCAATTAGCGGAGATCCGAATATGTGTGATGCCTTTAAACAAGGAAAAGATATTCATACCGCAACAGCGGCAAAGGTATACGGTATCGAAGAATTAGCTGTAACAAAGGAAATGCGTTATAAAGCCAAAAGTGTGAATTTTGGAATTATTTATGGTCAGGGGGCTTTTGGTTTGGCAGAAAACTTAGGTATTCCAAGAGCAGAAGCAAAAGAAATAATTGACAATTATAAAAAAGAATTTCCAAATATTCAATTGTACATGGACCAACAAATTAATCATGCAAAAGAAATGGGTTATGTAGAAACCCTGATGGGCAGGAAGCGTTGGTTAAGAGACATCAATAGTAGCAACTTTACCGTGCGTGGTTTTGCAGAAAGAAACGCAATCAACTCTCCCATTCAGGGATCTGCGGCTGATATGATAAAATTAGCAATGATTAAAATTCATGCAGAAATGAAAAAATCAAAATGGGAATCTAAAATGATTTTACAAGTGCACGATGAATTAGTATTTGATGCAACTGAAAAAGAAGTTCCGGCGCTTAAGGAGTTAATATTAAATTGTATGAAAACTGCGATGGTATTACCTAATGGTGTTCCTGTAGAAGCCGAGGTGGGTGTTGGAAAAAACTGGTTGGAAGCGCACTAAAATTGTTGCACTATTATATTTATATGAAAAAAACTGTTCTACTTTTTTTTAAAAACAGGAACCGTGCTGCAAGGTTCGCCATACATTATACTTTTGACAACTGGTCTTAGTTTTTGTGTAATTGCAATATACGCGGACTCGCCAATAGGCGTATCACCACAACCCTTAATAACCACGCGCTGATCGGTATATTCAGCAGCATTAATTGCGCTTATTTCTTGTAATAAAATTTGTTCTCGTACTTTATTTTCTTCCCCGAAATAAATTGCCTTTGCGGTATTGCTTAAATTAGAAGCAACCAGCATATTTGCCCACATTGGAATGATGGCATCGGCCGAACAATGTATGCCCACTATTTTATCTTGGTATTCCTTCCAATCTATTTCTGCAAGCGAGGCTCTAAACTCCTTCTCTTTTAAAATGAGCTCCATAAATAAATAGGGTTTAATATCAAACACAACCACGGTGTTGTTGGGTAAAAAGCTAGCAAGATCAATGCTAATTAATCCACTTTCCGCAACTTTATTTATTAAGGAATTTGACATGGTGTAAAATTAGGCACTATTTAATAAATCTACTGACGAAATAGGAAGATTATAGCTTAAAAACACTCACATACAACAGGAAGGGGGTGGAAAAGAAACGGCCCCGATAAATCGGGGCCGCAAAAGCTATGTGTTTAGGTATCTATTAATATACCTTTGATCTATTATCTTTAATATTCGCTGCCTTTTTTAAAGCAACATTGGTTCTAAACATTACGTTTCTTAATCTTTGTAATGTTTCCTCTTTATATAATAAAGGATCTTGTTGCGCCGGTTTTGCACCTAATGCATTTACGCTTAAAACAAAAACACCCGTATTACCAGCTATAGGCTCACTTACTTTGTTTAATAATGCTTTATTAAAAGCTGCGCCAACTACTTTCGGTTCATTTCCAACATTAGCAAGCATTGAAAACACATATCCAATACTATCTAATTTTTGTACCATTGTTTTTCCTGCACTAGCATATGCCTCTAATGAATTACCCTTGAATTTTGTTTTAATTATAGTCGCCTTTTTTTCGTCCCTAATAATGCCTTCAACTTGTGGTCTTGCCGCCTCAACACCCATTAGGCCCTTTTTATCTTCGCTTGTAATAATTGCAACCAAATAATTATCTTCTACCTCAAATGGTTCTGAAATATCATTTACCGATTTTTCATAAACCCAGCGCACCATCGCCCTAGATTCACCAATACCCTGAATACTAAAATCATTTTCTTTAATATTCGTAGCTGGTAGCGCTTGTTTATTTGCCTTAACAGCGTTTGCATTAAAAGATTTTAAATCCGAACTTGATGTTGCAAATTGTGCAGCTGCGGTCGATGCTGCATTAATTGTTTCTGTGCTTGGTAATAATGGCTTAGATAAATAAGCAATTTTATAAGATGCTACTTTTGGTGTTTGTTTTAAAATTTCAACATAGTGATAACCAAATTCTGTTTTTACAACTTGCTTAGTTCCAACGGGATTAGCAAATGAAAAATCATTAAAAGCTGGTGTCATTTGTGCTTGAGGAAACATGTCTATTGTTCCACCGGTGGGCTTACTTCCTTGATCGTCTGAATATTGTTGACATAAGGCATCAAAAGAAGCGCCGCCGCGTATTGCTATACTAATACTATCTGCTAATTTTTTTGCAACACTATCGTCTTTGATTTGTTGGCCGTTTTGTGGGTTGGTTGTTGCAATCAAAATATGTCTAACGCTTGTACTATCTGGCCATTGTGTTGTTCCAACCACCTTTGCAAGGGTTAAATTTCTTCCATCAATGTAGGGTCCAAAAACTCCACCAACAGGTAAAGAAAGTATAGAATCTTTTTGTGGAACTTGTATTCTGTTTTTACTCAAATAACTATTATAAAATATATTTTCTGTTCCAACTTTATTTAAATAAGAAGCAACATCGCTCGCGTTTTTAAAATCTGCTTTAAGAGAAGCAACTTGATTATAAACATTTGCACTATCAACTGAAGAAGGTGCTGCACTAAATACGACAAAACTTATATTTCTAGATGTTTCATCAACTTGATATGCTGCTGCGTTTTCTTTCAAATAATTTGAAACCTCATCATTACTCACCTTGATTGTGCTGTCTATAATACTATTATAAGGAACAGAAACATAAGAAATATTTGATATTGCATTTGTTTCAGCAAACTCTTTATCGGCCAACCATTTAGGAAATTGTATTCCTTTAATAACTAATGCTTGGTATTTGCTTCTTTGTCTGTTTTCTATAGAGGGCGCAATATAAAATTTCTCGATTTGGTTTATTTGATCTGCATTTTTGCTTTTTTTAAGTTGTGCAATTGCTTGACGTGCATCATTTACCTTAAACTCGCCTGTTGCCCTATCGGTGAACTCTTGTCTAAAAGGAGATTCATTACCAAATAAAACATCGTTTAATTCTTTGTTGCCAACAGAAATACCTAGCTTTTCTTGTTCTGTTTTAAACAACAAAAGATCTACTTCTTGATTCCATAAAAATCCAATAATTTGTTCTCTCTTAATTCCTTGAGATGCGTAGTTTTGAACCTGGATTTCTACCTTCTCTTCGAAATCTGCTTTTTTAATTTCTTCACCATTTACAGTACCAAGGCTTGAAATATTACTTCCATTTTGACGTCCAACACCATCTTGTAAAATAAAAGCAACCAATGCGATTACAATGATAACAAAGATGATCCATGTACCTCTTTCGCGAATGTTCTGAATAATTGACATATATCTATAATTATAGGATAGCAAAAATAATGTTTTCTAGCTTGTAAATAGGGGGTTTGACTGAATTTTTAAGGCAATTTTTATTAAAACCATGAATAAAAATGCACATTAGGTAGGTGGATAAATTAATATTTCGTGGATATCTCCACTTTTTATCTGAATAAATCTGCATAAAAAAAGAATAAGATGATTAGGATAAATAAAAAAATAGGAAATATTGAAATAAAGGGGTGATTTATACCCGTTAATTAACAGTGTATAAGATGTTTATTAAATAAAAAATAAATAATCTTACAAAGAAAAAATATACTCTTATTTCTTTTGAAAACTAATACTGTTATATATCTTATGATATTATAAAGTCTTATGAAAAATATAAAAATTAATTAAATA
>CALLKA010000050.1 GCA_938008665.1 uncultured Bacteroidota bacterium | reverse complement strand
ATGATGGTAATATTAGTTTTAGAGAATGGCATCCAGTGGGCGTTGAAGAATATGGTTATGTGGCTGCTGATCCTTTGGATCCAAATATTATTTATGGTGGAAAAATCACCAAGTACAATAAGTCAACAGGTCAGGTACAAAATATTTCACCCGAACCAGTAAGAACAGGAAAAGTGCGATTCATTAGAACTGCGCCCGTACTTTTTTCACCCGTAGATAATAAAACTTTATTTTTTGCTGGTAGTGTTATTTTTAAAACAACTACTGGTGGTGATACCTGGGAACAAATTAGTCCTGATTTAACAAGAGAAACTTATGATATTCCAGAAAGTGTTGGAATTTTTAATACCTCTGATTTAAAAACAATGGCAAGACGTGGAGTTGTTTACACAGTTGCGCCATCCTACCAAGATATCAATACCATCTGGGCTGGTACTGATGATGGCTTAATTCATATTACCAAAGACGGCGGTAAACATTGGAAAAATATTACACCATCTACACTTACTTCCTGGAGTAAGGTTTCCATGATTGATGCAAGTAGATTTGATAATAATACCGCGTATGTAGCAGTGAATAGAATAAGATGTGATGATATGACACCACATATTTATAAAACAACCGATGGTGGTGTTACATGGAACAAAATAATTAAAGGCTTGCCAAATGAACCTATCAATACAGTAAGGGAAGACGCAGTAAGAAAAGGATTATTATTTGCAGGATCGGAAAATGCAGTTTATTTTTCCTTAGATGCAGGTGAAAATTGGCAATCTTTAAGATTAAATATGCCCGCAACTTCGATTCGTGATTTAGTCATTAAAGATGATGACATCGTGATTGGAACGCATGGGCGTAGTTTTTGGATTTTAGATAATATCACACCACTTCGACAATTAAAAGTAAACGCACCAACAGCAACTACTTTATACAAGCCACAACAAGCTATTCGTGTTCGTTGGAATATGAATACAGATACCCCACTTCCACCAGAAGAACCAGCAGGTGAAAATCCCCCGGATGGAGCAGTCATTGATTATTATTTAAATAATAATGAGGAGGTGGTGCAATTAGATATTTTCAATGACAAAGGCGCACTGGTTCGTAGCTTTAGTAACATGGATACGCTATATAATATACCTGATGTAAATATTCCTTTATACTGGATTAGACCGCAACAAATATTATCTGCAAAACAAGGGGCACACCGCTTTTTATGGGATATGAAATACAATCCCTTAAATGTGCCTGTGGAATACCCAATGACTGCCGTTATTCATAATACTGCACCGGTAGCAACCGCTCCTTGGGTAATGCCAGGTAACTATACAGTTAAATTAACCGTGAAAGACAAGGTATATACCCAAAACTTGGCCATAAAAATGGATCCACGTGTCAAAACGCCTATTGCACAGTTGCAAAAGCAACATGATTTATCCATTATCTGCTATGAGGGACGTAAAAAAAGTATGGTTAATTTTCCAGAAATAGCTCGTAAATTTAATACACTGTTTGAGATACTGGTTCATACAGATATGCCCCCAACCAAACAAACAGAAAAAGCGGTGTTAGAAACACAGCAAGCATTATTAAAATTAAAAACAAATGGTAAATAAATTAAAAAGTTCGCTTTTTATTTATGGGGTAGTTATTATTTCATTTGCTTCCTGCAAATCAAGCGGGATGTTAATGAAAGAAAAGAGTATTGATGATATATTGTCCGCATACCAATCCGATGACAAACCCGGGGCAAGTGTACTTGTTTTTAAGGATGATAAGATTGTATTTAAAAAAGGATATGGGGTAAGCAATATTGCTACCCAAGAAAAAATTAATCCTACGACCAACTTTAGATTGGCATCAGTGACAAAGCAGTTTACGGCTATGTCAATTTTATTATTAGTTCAAAAGGGAAGAATAAAACTGGAAGATCCGCTAAAAAAATATTTTCCGTCATTTCCTACTTATGGAAAAGATATAAAAATAAAAAACCTATTAACACATACATCAGGCTTAATGGATTATGAGGATTTAATGTCCCCATCGCAAGCGGTGCAATTGCATGACACCAATTGCTTGCAATTAATGTATAAAGCAAATGGCTTATACTTTGCCCCAGGTACACAATATAAATATAGTAATACAGGATATGCAATACTTGCATTGATCGTAGAAAAAATATCAGGACAGGATTATGGTTCATTTTTAAAGGAGAATATTTTTATGCCATTAAAAATGAAAAATAGTGTCGCATTTGAAGAAGGTAAATCAACCATACCCAATCGCGCCTATGGTTATTCTTCAGGCAATGGAACTTGGGTGGAAACTGATCAAAGTATGACTAGTGCAGTATTAGGGGATGGTGGAATATATACGAATACCATTGAAATGACCCAATGGATTAAAGCATTATGGGATTACAAATTATTAGGATCTGAAATGCAAAATCAAGCATGGACGAGAAAGAAATTAAATAATGGTACGCCGATCGATTATGGGTATGGCTGGCATATAGAAGACTACAAAAACATAACGCACCCGCATCACGGAGGAAGCTCGATTGGATTTAGGAATCAGCTTTTATTGTTTCCTGAACAAAAATTAATGATTATTATATTAACCAATCGTAACGAAGGTGATCCAATGAATGAAGCAAAAAAGATTGCTGATATATACTTAAATTAAATTAAATGATAAAATCATTAAAATCGTTTAAATACTTTACCCCATTTGTATTATACATACTCGCACTACTGTCGTTTAATGGGAATGGGCTAATTTGTTGGACGCCTTTATTATATACTTTTTTTCTAATCCCGTTTGTTGAACTATTTATAAAAGCCGACCCAAAGAATTTAGATGAGGTTGAGGAAGCATTGGCAAAAAAGAATAAGGCCTATGATCTTATTCTCTATGCTGCGGTAATCATGCAATATTATTCATTATGGGTGTTTTTCAATTCATTAAAACAAGAACAATTAAGTACGATTGATATTATTGGCAGGGTACTGAGTATGGGACTGCTTTGTGCTGCATTTGGAATTAATGTTGCGCATGAATTAGGTCATCGGGTAAATAAAATGGAGCAAACCTTTGCAAAAATGTTATTACTGACTAGTTTGTATATGCATTTTTTCATTGAGCATAATAAAGGACATCACAAACATGTTGCTACGCCGCATGATCCTAGTACTGCAAAGTACAATCAATCCGTATATGCCTTTTGGCCGCAAACATTAATAGGCACTTACCTCAGTGCCTGGAAAATAGCGAATGATGAGGTTGGAAAAAAAGGAAAGCGATGGTATTCGCTACAAAATGAAATGTTGCTATTTCAAATAATTCAATTACTATTTGTATTTGCGATCTATTATTTTTTTGGAGCTATAAGTGCATTGCTATTTATAGTAGCGGCTTTTATGGGAGGTTTGTTATTAGAGACCGTTAACTACATTGAGCATTATGGATTATCCCGAAATACAACTAGCGAAGAACAATATGAGCGTGTACAACCTCACCACAGCTGGAACAGCAATCATATTATTGGCAGATTAATGTTGTTTGAATTAAGTCGCCACAGCGATCACCATTATTTAGCATCAAGAAAATATCAAATTTTAAGAAGTTTTGATAACGCTCCGCAAATGCCTACAGGCTATCCGGGCATGATTTTATTATCCTTGTTTCCGCCCTTATGGTTTAAAATTATGCACCAACAAATGAAAAAATATAAATTATAGGTGCTTATTTAATTTGATTTATTCAATGTGAATGGGAAAGTTGTTTCATTGAAATTTCAAAAAATGCTATAATTTTTCTATTTCATGTTTTCTCCCTTTATGAATAAAATCAAATTTATACTATTACTTGCCTGCATAGGTTTCAATATCAGTAATGTTTGGGGACAAAATTTAACACAGCAATTAAGAGGAATCATTGTTGATCGACAAACTAAAAATGTACTAGCGGATGCATCTGTAATAATTAAAGATGCAAAATTAATTGCGATATCAGATAGTAATGGGAAATTTAGTTTTAGTAAAATTCCGATTGCTAAATATGATCTAATTATAACTAAAGTAGGTTATCAAAATACATTGATGAATGGTATTGAACTAAATAGTGGCAAGGAAGTGGTATTAGAAATTGAATTAGAAGAAGCGGTGACCATTTTGAAAGAAGTAACGGTTAGCAGTAATAAAAATAAGGAGCAATTTCATAACCCATTTGCATTAGTCAGCACACGCCAATTTGGGCCACAAGAAGCAGTAAGATACGCTGGTGGATTTCAAGATCCAGCAAGGATGGCATTGGCCTTTGCGGGTGTTAGTAATGCTGGATCGGATGATAATAATGAAATTGTCATAAGGGGTAATTCGCCACGTGGATTACTTTGGCGATTAGAAGGTATTGAAATACCGAATCCCAACCACTTTACTGATGGACAAGGTTCAACAAGTGGTATTGTATCCATGATTAATGCCTATAGTTTGGCTAAATCTGATTTTATGACCAGCGCCTTTCCCGCAAATTTTGGGAATGGCTTATCGGGTGTATTTGATTTAAATTTCAGAAGAGGTAATAACCAAAAAACTGAATTCACTGGACAATTAAGTTTGATTGGCCTGGATTTTGGGATGGAAGGGCCCATTGGGAAATCGGGCAGTTCCTATAGAGTTGCAGGAAGATATTCTACTTTACAATTATTATTGAGTACTAATATTATTAAATTAAATACAAACAATTACAATCCCGACTTCAGAGATTTAAATTTTACGGTTGACTTACCTACAAAAAAGAGCGGTGTGTTTTCCATTTGGGGATTAATGGGTAATAATGAAACTTATCAAACCACATTAACTGAAAAAAATATTGATAAAGGAAGTTTGAAAGTTTTTGGAATAAATCACAAAATTTCATTTCGAAAAGTATTCTTTAAAAATATTTTATCGTTCAGTTATCAATCACAAGAAAATTTAAAACAAAATATGACTGGGGGAGTTGCCGGTTTGGTGACTCGGCAATTAATATACAAATATCCCTCCTTAAGATTTTCTAGTGCGTTAACCTATAAGTTTAATAATCGGCTTACGATGGAATCAGGAATTGTATTAAGTGATTTATCCTATAATTTAAAAGACAATCGTTTAGGTTCAAAAAATGTTTTATTTAATTATTTAAACGATGATGGAGGCACTAATTTTTTTCAAGTATATGCACAATTATTAGCTAAATTAAGTACAAAAATAAAAACAACTATTGGCCTACATCAATATAAATTTTTATTAAATGATGCTACTGCCATTGAGCCCAGATGGGCCTTGCATATGGAAAATAAATGGGGCGGTGTATTTTCAACTGGCGTTGGGGTTCATAGCAGATTGGAGCCAGTCTCTGTGTATTTATTTAAAAGGTTTGCAGCCAATGGAAGTTTTACACAGCCTAATAAAAATATAAATCCAGGAACTGCATTTCACTATGTAGCATCTTATGAACAAAAAATAAATGATAAAACAAAGGTGAAGTTAGAAGCCTATATTCAAAACTTAACAAGGGTGCCTATTGACACAGCTTACAATGGTACTTACTCCATATTAAACACCAGTGGTGGTATTCCACTTAATGTTTTAGAAAACACTGGCTTAGGAAAAAATAAGGGACTAGAATTAACGATTGAAAAGTTTTATTCAAAAAACTTTTACTATTTAATAACTGCTTCCTTATTTGATGCTAAATATCAAAATAAAAATAAAATATGGCGCAATACTATTTATAACAATAGTTATGCTGGTAATGCACTTATTGGAAAGGAGTTTAAATTGAAAAAAAATAATAGCATTTCAATAAATATTCGATATTTATTACGGGGTGGCAATTGCTATACTCCTATTAATTTAAAAGAATCAATAGCTAGGTCAACGACCATCCTAGATAATACAAAAATATATAGTGCGCAATACCCAGACTATTGGAGGACAGACCTCTCCTTTAGCTATAAGAAAAATAAAAATAAAAGTACCTGGAGCTATGGTGCAGACATTCAGAATGTAACTGATCGAAAAAATATAGTTTATACCAATTACGATAATACAAATAAGCGCATTAATAATAATTATGCATTACCTCGCATCCCTATTATATTTATGCGTTGTGAATTTTAAAAAAATGCTACTTCTTAAAAACTATCTGCGTCGCGATAAGCTTTAATCAATGCCATTTCGCCCTCAGGGCCCTTAATAGCGTTGCCATGTTCCATTCCTAAAATTCCTTTATAACCCTTGCCACTAATGTGTTTGAAAATGTTTTTGTAATTCATTTCACCTGTTCCTGGCTCATTACGTCCTGGATTATCTCCAATTTGAAAATAAGCGATTTCATTCCAACACCTGTTTATATTCGTAATGATATTACCCTCATTTTTTTGCATGTGATACATATCAAACAAAATTTTGCAAGAAGGGCTATTAATTGCCTTACATATCGCATAGGTTTGATCTGAATAACGTAAAAATAATTCAGGGGTATCGCTTAATGGTTCTAAAACCATAATTAAATTATTTTTCTCTAAAATTTCAGTGCCTAGTCTTAATCCATCAATTACATTGCCTGTTTGAATGCCAATAGGTAATTTACGATCATAATTTCCAGGAACAACGGTCATCCATTTTGCATTACATCTTTTTGCCACTTCTACCGACTCCTTGCAGGATTGTACAAATTTATCTTTCCACTCTTGTGTGCCTGTCGTTAAATTGATTTTATCATTGTTTGAAAAGGCAATAACAAATACACCCATATTCATTCCCAAAGAAGCCAAAGTATCGCCGATTTTTTGTTGCATTTCAGGAGTTCTACCCATCATACCATTATCTTCAATACTTCTAAAACCCATACTATGCGCATATTTTATTTGTTCAATAAAATCCGGACCGGCAGTATTTCTAAACATCCCATCGTGAAAAGCATAATTACATTTAAATGGAGCAGTGTTTTCCATTACCGCATTTTTGACTTCATTATTTGAATTTGAGGCCAACAAGCTAGTCGATCCCAATAAAGCACCTGTTGCTAACATATTTTGTTTTAAAAAATTTCTCCTTTCCATAGTGTACTATTTTTTTATAGCTTAAATTTAGGCATAAGAATCAATACCAACAAGTTTGTACGCATTAGTTTATAATTTTCGCCTTACTATTTTAGCATTTTTTGTACTAGTTAGTATCACCTCCAACGCACAAAAGACCAGGTTTAGTTTTTCTGAACAAAAAATGGGGTCTCCACTACATATTATTTTTTATGCGCAGGATAGCGTGAGCGCAAATAAACAAGCAAGGGCTTGCTTTGAATTAATTGATTCCTTAAATCACATTTTTAGCAATTACGATTCAAGTAGTGAGCTTAGTAGCATTAATAATAATGCAGGCATCGCAAAAAATATAGTCTCTCCGCTGATGTGGGAGTTAATTATGCAATCAAAGGAGGCGTATATTAAAAGTAAAGGTGCCTATAATATAGCCATGGGGCCACTTACGCAGTTATGGAGAACAGCAAGACGCTTGAAACAATTTCCAAGCCAAGTACAAATAAAAAATAAATTACTGCTATGTGATTTTAATAAAATACAATTAAATAATCAAGACCATAGTATTTATTTACCAGCAAAAGGAATGCAACTTGATTTTGGCGGCATTGGCAAAGGCTATATTGCACAAAAAGTAGTTGACTATCTAAAAAAAGAAGGTGTCACCGCATCCTTGGTTGATGCTGGTGGAGATATTGTATTTGGAGATGCGCCACCCAATAAAATAGGATGGATTGTAGGCGTAAATCAACCCGAAAAAACAGATGATCTTTTGCCAGAAAAATTGCAATTGCATAATATGTCAGTAGCAACTTCGGGAGATGTTTATCAATTTATTGAGCATGCCGGTAAAAAATATTCTCATATTATTAATCCATTAACTGGATACGGTGTAACTTCTCTAAGAAATGTTACGGTTATTGCAAATAATGGTGCAGATGCAGATTGGTTAGCTACTGCTTGTAGTATTTTACCCATCAACGAAGCGAAAAGATTAGCACTATCCTTACATGCAGAACTTTTGATTACAGAAAGTGTCAACAATCAATTAAAACGCAATAATACTAAAGGTTTTGATAAATATTGGGGACTACCGCTTATACAAGAAAAACAATAATTTTCCCTGTTTTACAAAATAATTATTAACTTAAATTTTCAAATATTCTACAGTGAAATCAATAACAGCGACACTCCTACTTTTACTTATTTTTTGCAACATCAATGGACAAAATAACAACACTACTTTTGTCCCATATCAACAAAAAATAGAAGGATCAAAATTAGCTTTTAAAATGGTTCCTATTCAAGCAGGTAAATTTACAATTGGAAGTAAAGTAACTGAGAAAAATAGAAAAGCAGACGAAGGCCCACAAAAAGAAATTCAGATTGCTGCATTTTGGATGGGCGCTTATGAAGTTACCCGTGATGAATTAGACGTATTTTTAAAAGACGAATCAACAAGTCAAAATATAACTGATGACGCAATTACAAGACCAAGTGCGCAATATGTTGATTTAAGTTGGGGCATGGGTAAGGAAGGTGGCTATCCAGCAAATAGTATGTCGCAACGAACTGCGATTATGTATTGCAGATGGTTATATGAAAAGACAAAAATATTCTATCGCTTACCTACGGAAGCGGAATGGGAATATGCTTGTAGGGCAGGTACCCAAACCACTTATTATTTTGGAAATGATCCTGCTTTACTTGGCAAATATGCATGGTATACAAAAAATAGTGAAGACAAATTCCACAAGGTGGGGCTAAAACTACCCAACGCTTGGGGTCTATATGATATGCTAGGGAATTTAATGGAGTGGACTTTAAACCATTATACCCCCAATGCTTATGTGGATTACAAATCCATAGATATTGTTCCGGTAGCGAATCCCAAAAAATATCCAAAATCAGTGAGGGGTGGTGGTTTTTCAGAAACTGCCATTGAATTAAGATCAGCGAACCGGTTTCATTCTGACCCTGTTTGGAATAAAAGAGACCCCCAAATACCCAAAAGTAAGTGGTGGCTAACAGAAGCTAAAAATATTGGAATTAGATTGGTTAGGCCCCTAGTGCAACCCTCCGATCAAGAGATAAATGAATTCTTCAAAACCTACCTTTTTATCGAATAATTTTTTAACTTACAAGTAACAAACGATGCCCCTATGAATGGAGGCATTATTTAAATTTTAAAAATAAATAGTATGCACAAGGATTTAAACAATCACCCTTCACGAAGAACTTTTGTGAAAGATACCAGCTTAATTGCAGGAGGAATAATGGCGATGCCAATTTTATCAAAGGCTAACTTTTTTTCAGGTGCTGATGATGTTATCAAAGTAGCAGTTATTGGTTGTGGTGGCCGTGGTACAGGTGCGGCGATGCAAGCCATTTCAAGCAAACAAAATGTAAAAATTGTTGCTATGGCAGATGCATTTAAAGACAATGTTGATAATTGTCATAAAGCATTAACAAGAGAAATTAATGAAGGTGGTGGTGATATCAGTAAAAAATTGGATGTGCCTGAAGAGCGCAGATTCACTGGCTTTGATGGATACCAAAAAGCCATTGCATTAGCAGATGTAGTGATATTAGCAACCCCTCCAGGTTTTAGACCTATCCATTTTGAAGAGGCGATCAAACAAGGTAAGCATGTTTTTATGGAAAAGCCAGTGGCGACTGATCCAGCAGGAGTTCAAAAAGTTTTAGCAACAGCTGCTATTGCAAAACAAAAAAAATTAAACGTAGTTGTTGGTTTACAAAGACATTATCAAAATTCCTATCGCGAACTTTTCAAAAGAAAAGATATGATTGGAGAAATTACATCTGCGCAAGCTTGGTGGAATAATGATGGTGTTTGGACGAGACCTCGTAAAGCAGGCCAAACTGAAATGGAATATCAAATGCGTAACTGGTATTATTTTAACTGGTTATGTGGTGATCATATCAATGAACAACATATACATAATTTAGATGTGATTAACTGGTTTAAAGAAGGATACCCAGTTAAAGCACAAGGATTTGGCGGCAGACAGGTTCGTAACAGCAAAGAACATGGTGAAATTTTTGATCATCATTTTGTAGAATACCATTATGCTGATGGTTCTATTTTAAATAGCCAATGTAGACATATACCAGGTACCATGAGTAAGGTAGATGAATTACTAGTGGGTACGAAAGGTAAAATACATTGTGGTCAAGCAAAAATTGTTGACCATGGCGGAAAAGTACTTTTCCAATTTGCTAAAAAAGGAGAACCAGATCCATATCAAAATGAGCATGATGAATTATTTGCTGCCATTGCAAAAGGGGAATATAAATATGCGGATGCAGAAAATGGTGCTAAAAGCACTATGACTTCAATCATGGGTCGTATGGCAACATATAGCGGTCAAATGATTGAGTGGGATAAGGCAATTAATTCAGGCATTGATATTCATCCAAAAGTATATGACTTTAATGCAGCACCTCCAGTGTTACCAAATGCAGATGGATTTTATCCAATTGCGGTACCGGGTGTAACTAAATATTTTTAATCCTATTGTAAATTAGGGTTAAGCAATTCACATAAAAAAACCCATCCCAATAAATCGGGATGGGTTTTTTTATGCCAACACAGTTATTAAAATTAAAAGAGTAATAATAACCTATTATATTTTTTTACCATTGCGTTAATGAAATCAGTGATCTTGTATCTATTTAATATATCTGCAGGTAATTCAGCAGCACCTTGAATAAGCCCTACACAAGTTGGTTTCCCACAATGGCAATTAAATGTTTGAGAAATTTCCCATTCTGTGGCTGGATAAAAAAAAGTCAACTCATCCCCTATAGCAATATCGGTCAAGCATTCCAATTCCATTGAACTTGTGTTAAATAAAACATTCGGCTCACAAGAGTGATTGGTGTATTGTAAATATTCAGGGCTTAAGTGTATGTGTTTGTTTTCCCCAACTTGAACAGTTAAATAATTCGGTGTATCCACAATTTTTGAGGAACCAAAATTAGTGATGATGTCCCCTTTAGAAAAAGGAGCTGTAGCAAATAAACCATTTTGTTCGTTTAATAAATGCAGTTTTACCTCGCAATTAGTATGCGAACTGATTAATTTAAACTGATGATGATTTGGCATTTGCTTTCGGCTTTTGAATTATTTTTTTTCTTTAGCGATAGCACGACTGGCTATCCCATTTAATCCATACTTTAATATAAAAGGAATGGTTAATGGAATAAGTCGTCCAATGGTTGGATTATAATAGGTAACTAATAGAGAAATAATAAAAATTATTGGGACAACTAATGTGAAATAAAATCCTAAAAGGATTCTTTCTTTTGAAATTTGGTGGGTTAATAAATCATGCTTAGGATTACTTACATAAAACCATAGCACCGCATTCATGATTGCTGTCAAACATATATTAATTACATAAACACCATAAGGTATCATTAAATGGGTTTCAGAAGCATATTCCCCTAGTAATCCTGAAGTAAAAGGCAATAATACAACCGAGAATAAAAATAACAAATTCAACCATATTAATCTTGAAGTGTATTTTTCTACATAACCAAAAATACGATGATGTACGGACCAGTAATAGCCAACAATACAAAAGCTAATTATAAATCCTAATAATTTCCATGACATTTCTCTGAGTGCATCCCAAAGTAAATGATCAGTTGGGTGTTCAATTACAGGAACTTTAAATTCAATTACTAATAATGTAATTGCAATAGCAAAAACGCCATCTGTAAAAAATGAAATGCGGTCTAATTGAAAATGTGTTTTGTTTGCACTATGTCCTGCTTGTGCCATAACTAGTTATTTTTTAATTGTTGTTGGATTTTGTTTAGAACTTTATTTTTATTTTGGTTTCTTAATTTTTGAGAAGTAGTTGTGAAATAGATATGCGCTTTTAAAAACTTTTCCTGAATTTGTAACCATTCTTTTGGTGTAAGTTTTTTAACTAATTCTATTTCCTGTAATAAATTATTACTATTGGTGTCATAATCGGCTCGGCCTAGGTAATCCAAATCAGCATCACAAATAATTTGTTCGTAATGATTTTTTGGAGATTGTGGAATTTTAGTCGCCATGATCATGCCGGTAATCAAACTTATTTTTGATTTTGGAAATTTCATTTCATTTAAAATAGCAGTAGCATATTCGGCACCCCTCGCTTCGTGCCTTTGGGGCTCCCATATATAGCCAACATCATGCAACCAAGCAGCCAACTTTATATCTTGAATAACTGATTTTTCAATTTTCTCTTTTTTAGCAATACGCTCTGATTGAATCACCACGTCTCTTATGTGTTCAATAGTGTGATACGTATACTGCTGAGGTAAGTTTAATAATAAAAATTGTTCTATTTTTTCATACGCAAGTTCGTATTGAAATTCAGGACGATTATACTGTATTTCCTTAATCTCAATAGGTTTCACCTTTCCTTTAACCTTTACCGGGGTTAGTTTTTTTGATTTAAATGATTTTAAATGTTTCACCTTCTTCCATACTGCATCGGAAACTATAATTTCATCAGCTGCGGCAACAGAACACAAGCGAGAAGCCAAATTAACTGAGTCACCAATAACTGTAAAGTTCATTTGCTGTTTGGATCCAATATTTCCGCTAATCACTTTTCCCCTATTAATTCCTATACCTATTTTTATAGGTTGTTTTAAATTAATAATCCGATCCTGATTAAATTGAATTAATTTTTCCTGCATTTCAATTGCAGTAAGAACGGAGTTTTCAGTGTCCTGTTCTGTTGAATTGGGTGCCCCATATATAACCATTAAAGCATCCCCAATAATTTTATCTAAAGTGCCATTGTATTTGAAAATTATTTCAATCATTAAATTAAAATAATCATTTAGCGTTTCTACTACTTCATTCGGTGCCATGGTTTCAGACATGGATGTAAAGCCCCTAATATCCGAAAATAAGATGGTCGCCTCTTGTTCCTGGCCACCTAAATTCAACATTTCATCATTTTCTAGTAACTGATCTACAATTTGTTTTGAAACATACTTTTTAAAGGTAGATTTCAATTTATCTAAATTTGATAAATCCTCCATGGCAACTACCGATCCAATTGGTTCATTTGCGTCATTCATCAATGGAGAAACTGAAATATTTACCGTGGTGGACTTCCCGTTACATTCCAATAAAATTTGACTTTCAGATATGGTAACGGATTCCAGTTCACATTTTGTGATAAGCTGTGTAATGAACTCATTTGATTCAAACACATATTCATAGTGATTACCTAATACATTTTCCTTATCAAGATTAATAATTGCAATAGCAGCTCTATTAATATGATTAATTTCACCCATTAAATTTGTAGTAAAAACACCAGTGACAATTGATTGCATTACGTTGTCATTGAAGGTTTTGGCCTCCTTAATGTTTTCAATTAGTTTAATGTTATTATAGGCAACACTAGCCTGTGTTGCAATTGCTGACAACATATTTGCATCAGAATCATGAAAAGGCGAAAGTCCTTGCCTTGACTCTTTATCAAACAGTATGATTACGCCTACTAAATTTTTTTTGTCTAAAAAGGGTGCAATTAATCCAAACTTACATTGCGTTTTAGATAAAAATGAATCATCCTCAATTTTAATATTGAGTGCTTTCCTAGATTCATTGATTTCACTTATAATACCCTTACGCTTATTGAATATCAAGCCTTTTAAAACAGAAATATCAATATTAAAATCGGCGCCAATATGTAATACATCCGAATTATCATCCTCAATTAAAATTAAACCAGAGCTAGCATTCAAAACGCCACATGATTTTACTAAAATTTCTTGCAGTAATACAGAAATCTGGTCAAATGAGTTAAGCTCATTAGTAATATCCAATAAAGTTTCTAGTTCAAGATACTTTAATTGAAGATCATTAATATTGAAATCGGAAGCCATTACAATTCATTAACAGCGGCTTCTTCTGTTTCATGAACAGTTGAATATTTTGTCAAGCCCATAATGTTAAATGTCTTTGCAACAATAGGTGCTAAATTATAGTAACCAATTTTACCATTCACTTCTTGTAATTTTTCAATAATTTCAATCAATATAGAAACACCAATACTATTTACAATTTTTGTACCGGCCATATTGATTAAAAATTTAGTTTGACCTTGTGCCATTTTTTCATAAACCACTGCCGACACTGCTTCGCCACCTACATTGTTTAAATAACCATTGGTTTCAATGATTACAATTGAATTGTTTTCTTTTATACTTGTTATAAAGTCGCTCATAAATAAATTTTAGTGTTTAATATTTTTTTTCATTGTTACAGTCGTGCCTTCATCATTAGATTCAAACTCAACAGAATCCATTAATTCCTGGATAAGCTGTAAGCCCCAACCTCTTTTTCTTTCATCTTTTCCTATTTTATTTTCAATTTTAGGAATTTCTACTTTTGTTTTATCAAATCCAATACCTTGATCAATTACCTTAATGACTAAGGAATCATCTTCAATTAGGAAATTAATAAAAACATTGTTTTCTGCTTTTGAATGTTCAAATGCATTAATACAGGCTTCTATCAATGCCATACTAATCTCGGCGCCTTGATCCTCAGTAAGATTCATATGCCTTGAAATTACTTCGGCTGTTTGGGTTGCAATCAACTCCATATTTGGCAGTATGGGCAACCTAAGTTCAACGGAGGGCTTTTTCATTTATTGTTATTTAATGGTTATTTATGTTTTATTACTACTAATGTGATGTCATCTGGATTATGATTGCCGGATAACCAAGCATCTGCTTCAATCATCAATTGATCAATTACTTCTTGTGCAGTTTTGTTGCCATAAGTAGTAATTAGGTCCTGCAGTTTTTGATAGTCAAACAATTCTCCCGCTAAGTTAGGGGCTTCTGGTAAACCATCCGAAATAATTACCAAAATATCTCCTGAATTAAATGAAGTACTTGTTTGGTCAAAGTGTACATCATTAAAGCTACCTAATGGCACGCCAGATAATTGTATTTCTTCTGTGCTGTTGGTGGCTGCCCTATATATAAAGTAAGGAGGCATCCCCGCAGAACTTAGGGTAATTTGATTTTCTTTAACCAAGGCGATATTTAAACTCATTCTTAAAATGCCCAAATCTACTTTTTTCACCACACGGTTTAACTCATGTAACATGTCCTTTGGACTCATTTGAGGTAAGCCAATAATACCGGCCTTGGTAATCGAAACCAACATACCGGAAGGCGTTCCATGTCCAGTAGCATCACCACATATTGCATATAATGAACCATCCGGTTGTTCAAAAAAGTCATAATAATCCCCACCGACTTCGGTAGAGGTTCTTAAATAACCGGCGATATCTAAATTTTTAATAACAGGTAAAGTTTTAGGCAATAATCTTTCTTGTAAAGCTTTTGCTTCCGCTAATTCTCCATTTTTACGATCATCTTCCAATTTCTTAAATTGTTTTCTCTCACGGTATTTTGAGAAAAAATAAACAGAGCAGCTAATTAAAATGACATACAATAAATATGCATACCAGGTTCTTCCAATTGGTGGTAATATTTTAATAGACATGCTCGCCCCCTTTTCATTCCAAATACCATCACTATTTGCAGCTTTCACCCTGAATGTATAATTTCCTTCTCTTAAATTAGTATAGGAAGCAAAACGTCGTGTGCCAGCATAAATCCAATCTTCGTCATACCCTTCCATTTTATAAGCATATTGATTTTTTAAAGCATCTCGAAAATTAAATGCTATAAAATCAAATGATAAATTATTATTCTTATATTCAATTTCAAAAGTTGAATTAGGATTAGCTGCTTCAATATAAATTGTTGAATCTCTTGTAGAAAATTTTTGAATAATTACAGTTGGTGGTACCGTATCCACTTTTACATCTTCTGAATGAAAATAATTTAAACCTAATACTCCATTAAAAAATATTTCATTATTAGGAGTCATAAATGCGCTATTGGTATTGAATTCATACCCCTGAACGCCTTCTGCAGGACCAAAAGATCTAAATTTATTAGTATAAGGATTATATCTTAGAATACCATAATTAGATGAAATCCATAATATATTATCTTTCCCAGCAAATATGTCATATAAATAAAGATTTGGAATACCATCATCTAAAGTTAAAAATACCTTGGTCTGTTTTTCGAAATCAACTTTAACTAATCCATTGCCATAGGTTGCTAAAAAAGCCATTTTGCCATCAATTACCTGCAAAGTAGGCCCTGAATAAATATCTTCGCCTGGCAAGAATTTCATATTTTTTGTTAAAGCAATAACTTTATTATTTGACTCATTGAACAAAAAGATACCATCTTCGTTTACAACATATAATTCATCTTTTGACTTGCGTTGCACATCAAAAAACCCTTTTTCCAGTGCTTTAGGCAAATCAACAAATTTAAAAATTTTATTACCATTGGAGTCTGCTAAGATGATGGGGTGAATGCCTCCAACAATTAATTCCTTTTTATTATTTAAAAAACTTGAGCCATTGACCGACTGAGAAAACTGATCTAATAAATCATTCGCATATCCAAGTTTTTTAAACTCAGCGCTATTACTTGCTTTATAAAATACAACTAACCCATTAGTATTACTCCCTGTAAAGGCAAAAATATTTCCTTTGTTGTCTTCACAAAACTTCCAACTTCTAAGGGTAGTACCATTAACATTTTTTAAATAGGACTTTTTTGTTTTATGAGCTCTATCAATTGCAAGTATGCCTCCTCCAGTTTCATATTCACCTAACCAAATAATTCCTTTTGAGTCTACCATCATCCCCCATGTAGAATTAATTCCCAAATTAAAATCACTTGGATATGTTTTGGTCATTAATCCAAAAACCCTTTTACTTGGATCGTATTTCAACAAACCTGATATCGCCGTACCAACCCAAATATTATGGTCTTTATCTTCAAAAATATTCTCATAATTAGATTCTGTAATCCCATTGTCTTTGGCATTATTTTTATTTAAGTGTACCACTTTATTATTTGCAAGATTAATTATATCTATCCCTTCTCCAATAATGCTTAACCACAAATAATTTTTTTGACTGTTATAATGAATACCATTAACGTTGTTAGAGGCAATGGAATTTTCATTCCCATTTTCATGTTTAAAAGTTTGTAAGGCGCCCGTTATAGTATTATAAATATAGGCACCATATTGATTTGCAACATAAATCGTTGGACCTACAACTTTTAAATCGGTGGGCAAGCCCAAGAATAAAGAATCTTTTGAATTAAATAAAGTAGCAAATTTATTTGTTTTAGTGTCGAAAGTTTGCACGCCTTTATCTGTAGCAACAACCAATTTGTTTGCTGATAAACTTCTGACTTGACTTACTTTTTCCTGTGGTCCATATTTTGTTGCAGCTTCTGGATGTACAAGAAATTGAGTAATTTTTTTTGTAATGGTATTATAAGACACAAGTCCTACTCCGTTGGTTCCTAACCAAACTTGATTAGTTAAAGAGTCAACATAAATACTTCTTGGTGTTCCAAAATTATATCGTAAAGATTTATTTTTTTTAACTAGAGAATCTCGAAATGGCAAAGTAAAATTTGACCACTGATCGCTGACTCTATCCAATTTAGAAAAATGACCTTGATTATCTACCGTCCAAATATTACCATCCTTGTCTTCAGCAATATCAAGTACCCAGCCTGTTGAACGAGTTTTATCATTTTTTAAATCATGCGCATATTGTTTAAAAGTATACCCATCAAATCGATCAACACCAGATTGGGTTCCTACCCATATATACCCAACCTTATCTTGATATATTGACATGGAGGTACTTTGCGACATCCCCTCCTTAATTAAATAAGTATCAAAAATAAAATCAGACACTTTTTGCGCGTTCGCATTAAAAGAAAAAGTGGCGTTCATTATTAAAAATAATGTGGCAAAGATTGTTCTTTTAAATTGATGGTGTTTAAGTTTCATTCTTTTTTTGGGTGGTTGGGTTATTGGTGTTTTATGACTACTAGTGTGATATCATCTGGATTATGATTGCCGGATAACCAAGCATCTGCTTCCATCATCAATTGATCAATGACTTCTTGTGCAGTTTTGCTACCATAAGTAGTAATTAAGTCCTGCAACTTTTGATAATCAAATAAATCACCGGTTAAATTTGGTGCTTCTGGTAAACCATCCGAAATAATTACCAAAATATCACCAGCATTAAATGAAGTACCTGTTTGGTCAAAGTGTACATCATTAAAGCTACCCAATGGCACACCTGATAATTGTATTTCCTCCGTAGTGTTGGTGGCTGCCCTATATATAAAGTATGGAGGCATACCTGCAGAACTCAAGGTAATTTGGTTGTCCTTAATTAAAGCAATATTTAAACTCATTCTTAAAATACCCAAGTCCACTTTTTTCACTACACGGTTTAACTCATGTAACATATCCTTTGGACTCATTTGAGGTAAGCCAATGATACCGGCTTTTGTAATTGACACCAACATACCTGATGGTGTTCCATGACCAGTAGCATCACCACAAATTGCATATAATGAACCATCCGGTTGTTCAAAAAAGTCATAATAATCTCCCCCTACTTCGGTAGAAGTTCTTAAATATCCAGCGATATCTAAGTTTTTAATGACTGGTAAAGTCTTAGGTAATAACCTGTTTTGCAAATCCTTCGCTGCAGCTAACTCAGAATTTTTACGCTCGTTCTCCGCTTTTAAGAATGATTTTTTAGCTTGGTACTTTCCAAATTGTATGAAACATAAAATTAATGTTAGTAAATACAACCCATACGCCCAAAAAGTGCGGTACCATGGGGGACTTATTTTAAATTCGACAATTCCATCCTCAGAAACTTCGCCACTGGCATCCTTTGCTCTTACATGAAATTTGTAATTGCCTTCCTTTAAGTTCGTATATTCTTTTTTGAAATCAGAAACAAAACTTGACCAAGTACTATCCTGTCCTTCCAGCCAATAACTAAAAGTAGTTTTTGATTCATTGCCAAACACAGGATAAGCAACTTCGAACATTAAATTATTTTTGCTGAAAGGTAATTTGCCTAATGCTAATGGTGCTTTTTGACCGTTGGCATAAATAGCCCTGATTAATGCTTTGTAATTTTGATGTTTTTCCTTTATTGCCAACTCAGGGAAATAGCGATACAACTTTTCATCCTGAGATCCCATCCACAATACCTCATTGTCTCCAACACCTTCCGCAAATATTCCATAACTTAATTCACTTAAATCCACTTTATAAAAAGGGTATTGTTTAAATGTAAAACCTTTATTAAAATCAAAACTTGTTTTAAACAAACCATTTTGGGTAACCATCCAGCCATTTTTAGAATCCTTGTTATAGGTATAAAACCAATAGGCTTTATTTACAAAACTATCAATGGTGAAACCTGTATAAAGAACTTTGTTTTTAGCTAAATCAGCTTTATAAAAATGATTCAAAGAATCGATAAATAAATTGGTATTGCCATTAAATGTTCGCATTCCTAATCTTTTTAATTTAGTGAACGCGGTGTCCATTTCGAGTTTTGTATATTTTCCTTGTCCTTCAAAATTATACTCATATTTATATAAACCTTTTCTGGTTTCCAAAACAATAACTCCAGGCGCTTCTTCCACTAAATTATTACATCGTAAAGTATCCTTGTTGGTTAATACTAGCTGCTTCCATTGGCCATTTTTATATTGATGCGCCAATAAACCTACAGCAGAATTAGATGTAAATATGATACTAGGATTTAATTTTGATCGAATGGTAGAACCCGATCGATATATTGGACTAATAATTTTTGTTACTCTATTTTTAGTGGTTTTAATGGTATAATTATTCGTAGTTATTATTTGATCATCAAATTTAAAAATATCATCGCCTGATTCATTGATATTATTTTTTTCAAAAACCGATTGTTCATATAAATTTTTCTTGGGAACAAAATCAAATAAATCTTTAGTTGTTCTTACGTATAATTTTCCATCTATTCTATTAATAGCATTTACATAACCATGAAGCTTATTAATGGTTGAAAAATAAGTCATGCTAGTATCAAAGCTTACTCTAAAAATATTATCACTTGTCCCCCAAACATCTCCTACACGATCCTGGATAAAAGAGGTAACATAATCAAAATCAAGTCCATTGGAGGTATTAAGTATTGACCTTATTTGTAATTGCTCATCAATGAAAAGCAAACCACCCTTGGTGGTAGTAATAGGAATAATATTATTTCTTAATTTTTCACCTCCTTGATATGACTCATTGACTTTTAAAAAATTATCAAGCTGATCCGACTTTGCTTTTATTAAAGTACCGTCTTTTTTCAAATACCAAGCGCCATTCGTTCTTGACACCATTAAATTATCTCCATTGTCCAAATCGTATTGTTCATCAATTCTGTTTTGCGCAAAAATTTCTTTAGTTGCTGGAATTAATTTAAACACGCCGTCTGTTAATTTAAATAGTCCTTCGCCCCAAATTCGAAGAAAAGCTCCATTTTTATTGACGTTAACTGTATGAAGAATTGCATTAAAATTTTGAACACTTATTAATTTTTTGTACTTATATAAGTAAACAGATTTTTCAGACTGAAACACAACTGTATCATTAATAACCCCTGCCGACCAAAGTGTTGAATTTACTTGGTCCTTTTGTGGCAAACTTATAGATAGTGATTTAAAAACACTCTCGCCAAATTCATTTTTTTCTATATAACCAAACTCATTTCCAATGATGGTATAAATAGTTTTTTTAGAGTCCATTATTAAGGAACGGGTCAAACCCATTTTTGGCAAACCTTTTTCATTATAAACTCTTCTAATTTTCTGTCCATCATACACCAATACCCCATCATAAGTATTAGCTATATATATGACGCCTTCTGGATCCTGCAACAAGGACCAGTTACCCGAAATCGAATTTAAAAAGGATCTGCTATAGTTTGTTACAAAAAAATTGCCCGTTTCAATTTTTTGCGCTGCTGCAAAAAAACTAAATAGTAAAATAAAATTGAGTGTGAATACAAATTTGAATATGATATGCTTAATATTGGAATGGCTATTTATTCTTGTTTGTAATTTCATAATCAGTATTTTTATTTTAGCTACTATTTTTTTGTTTCGTTTTAAATATTGTGATGGATTGAGCCTGTTATAAATATTTACATATTTTAAATTCGTAATCTTACTTATTATACCTGGTAAATTTTTCAGTACGACCAATGATGGATATACCTATATAACCTCGCACGTTGAGCGTTTGCTTGTCCTCGCTTAACCACATTTTACAACTATAAGTAGAACCCCCTTCTGGATCATAAATTTTACCATCAATATATTGGTTATCAGACCAAGTAAAATTTGAAAACAAATTCAATCCCTTCACTTCCCTATTTCTTAAGCTTACCTCTTTATTGTAAATATCCTTACGTTCGGTTTGTACCCATATTAATTTTCCAAACAATTTGTTTCCTTGTACATAGGTTTCGACCACCCCTTTTTTACTGGGGGACAACCATTTGCCTAAATAGTCCTTTTGGGCGTTTACAATGTTTGATAAAGTCAAAAATAAGAAGAGGGATAAGAATAGCTTTTTCAACTGGCACATAATTTTAATGAATAAATAAATTTTGAAGTCATTAAATTACTTTGTTTTTTTTAATAATATGCTATTATAATATAACTTTTTCCGACTTTCAAAAATAGGTCAGCCAATAAAGGATACATAACTATTTTGGAAATGATTGTTCCCTTTTGCTAATTTGGAACAGATAACTTATAATTTCTCTTTTAATATGGATATCAACAGATAGTTTCTAATTCATTATATTGCAATACACGCAGGTGGCTTATGAAAAAAAGATACCAAGTACTTACTGTTTTATCCATTTTATCCATGATTACTTTCTTGGATAGAATTGCTTTGTCATCGGCTAGCAGTAGCATTATGAGTGAGTTACATATTTCCACAGTTCAATGGGGTTGGATTTTAGGTATGTTTACGATTGCTTATGCGGCATTCGAAATACCCACGGGATGGCTGGGTGATAAATTTGGTGGCAAAAAGATACTGATTCGGGTGGTGTTGTGGTGGTCACTTTTCACCATTTTAACGGGTTTTGCGAATGGATTTATTATGTTACTATTGGTTCGTTTCCTATTTGGTATGGGAGAAGCGGGGGCTTACCCCAACACCTCCATAGTATTGGCAAAATATTTTCCAGTTTTGGAACGGGGCCGTGCACAAGCAACCATTTGGGGGGCTTCTCGTTTAGGGGCGGCTTTAACCCCTTTTATTGTACTTCCAATTCAGCAAAAATATAGCTGGAATATGTCCTTTTACATTTTGGGAGCCGTTGGGGTAGTTTGGACCCTATTTTGGGTATTTTGGCACAAGGAAGATCCGAAATATTGTAAGGATATGTCCAAAGAAGAGCTAAAATTCATCATCGATAACCGCGACCTCCCTATGCAAGGGGAAACGACTAAAACCTCGTACTGGAGCGGGTTTAAGTCAAAAAATTTGTGGTTTTTACTGGCCATGTACTTTTGTTATGCGATTGGTGCCTACTTTTTTCAAAGTTGGTTCCATACCTACCTGGAAAAGGGACGACTTATCCCAAAAAATGAGCTTATTTGGGCTTCGTCCGTGCCTTATTTACTGGCTGCAATAGGTTGTTTTACAGGGGGTTGGATCAGTGACAAAGCTTGTTTACGATGGGGTAAAAAATGGGGGCGTCGCATTGTACCCATGGTGGGTTTGTTTGTGGCTGGCATTTGTATCATTAGCGCTTCCTTAGTGAGTGATAACTTATTGGCAATCATATATTTAGGTGTCGGCATGGCTTTTATGGATGTAACAGCTCCCGTGGCCTGGGCGGTCGCCATGGATATGGGAGGTAACAAAAGTGGGGCCATATCAGGCACTATGAATACAGCTGGTTTAACTGGGGCTTATATAAGCACGGTATTTTTCGGGTACCTCGCTTCCGCTTATGGCTATTATTTACCTGTACTTTATATCGGAATTATGGTTTTATTGGGGTCGTTTATTTGGGTGAAAATAGATGCCACGCAAAAAATTGAATTCAAGACCATTACGCAATAGTTCTGCTTTCTTTTTTTAGCCAAATGCCCTATCTTTAAAACAGGATTTTGCTAGTCACCAACTTCAGTGAGATTTCGCTTTAAATTTTAAGCACATTTATTTTAATAATAAGTGAAGGAGTCTTGCAATTAAAAAAATATTAAATATGAAAAGAAGATCTTTTGTAAAAAATTCAGTGATCTCCACTGCGGGCTTATTCATCACCAAAGATATGTTTAGCTACAAAAAAGGACCCGTGTATGGTCACAATGAAATGACTTTCCGTATGGATACCACGTGGGGTACACTTAATACTGAAAAAACACCCGTGAATGATTGTCATGAAATGATACAAGACTCCAAAGGTCGTATTGTATTATTGACCAATGAAACAAAGAACAACATAATTATTTATAATAAAAGTGGCCGCTTAATTGACAGTTGGGGAACTGAGTTTCCTGGCGCGCATGGTTTAAGCTTGCAACAAAACGGTAAGGAAGATTTTTTATTTATTACGGATACCAATAAACATCAGGTATATAAAACAACCATAGATGGTAAAATATTATTGACGATTGATGCTCCTCAAGATTTGCCAGCATATAAAAATAATAATAAAGCATTTGTTCCAACGGAAACAACTGTTTTACCGAATGGTGATTTTTATATTGCAGATGGATATGGCGCACAACATGTTTTGCATTACGATGAAAATGGAAAATTAAAAAATGCATTTGGTGGCAGGGGAACAAAAGATGAAAATTTAGATAACGCGCATGGCATTACTGTTGATACAAGAACAGGCACCACCACATTAATTGTTACAGACAGAAATAAAAATTGTTTCAAAAGATTTTCACTGGATGGAAAACTAATGGAGATTATTCAATTGCCAGGTGCTGGAGTATGTAGACCAGTGATCAAGGGTGATTATTTATATGCTGCAGTTTTAAGATCCCCTATGTCTGTTGAGAAATCTGGATTTGTTACCATTTTAAACAAAGAAAATAAAGTGGTTTCGAACATTGGTGGTACAGAACCCATTTATGAAAATGGCAAATTAAAGACCATGGCGCAAGCAGATAAAATATTTGCACATCCACACGATGTGTGTGTTGATGATGATGGAAGCATTTATGTGGCACAATGGGCGTCAGGAAAAGTATACCCTTATAAATTAACACGTGTTTAGTTTTATAAATAATTTGTTGAAATAATTTTGATATTGAATATGAAAAAGTACATCAGTTTTGTGGCAATCGTTTTAGTGGTCATCGGGCTTATTTATGGTGTCGTATATATTGCCGATGGCAAAAAAGGCGCCCGCTCAAAAGCAATATCCTACAACCAAGATATTCGTCCTATTTTATCTGATAAGTGTTTTTCCTGCCATGGACCTGATGCAAATAAAGTAAAAGCTGGATTAAGATTAGATATCCCTTCAAGAGCATTTGCGGAACTTGAAAAAAATAAAGGCCACTACGCCATTGTACCTGGCTTCCCTGAAAAAAGTGATTTGATTACACGAATAGAATCTAATGATCCAGCAATAATGATGCCGCTTCCTGAAAGCCATCTTGCAAAATTAACAAAGGAAGAAATTGCATTATTTAAAAGATGGATTAAAGAAGGCGCAAAATATGAAAAGCATTGGGCCTTTGTTGCACCGGCAAAAGCAGTATTGCCTGAAGTGGATCATACCAATTGGGTGCGCAATGAAATAGATAATTTCATTTTAGAGAAAATGGAAGCGGAAGGATTTGATCCAAATGAGGAAGCGCCGCGTGATGCATTAATAAAAAGAGCTTATTCAGATGTAATTGGTTTACCTCCTAGTTATGAAGCATTGAATAAATGGAGAAATAATACTGACGAGAATTGGTATACTAAAATGTTAGATGAATTATTACAAAAACCTGCTTATGGTGAAAAAATGGCCATCCAATGGTTGGACTTAGCAAGATATTCTGATTCCTATGGATTTCAGGATGACGAGATTCGTTCACAATGGCCATGGCGCGATTGGGTAATTAATTCATTTAATAAAAACATGCATTATGATGAATTTTTAACCAACCAAATTGCGGGCGACTTACTACCGAATGCAACCAAAGCTAATATTTTAGCAACGGCCTTTTTTAGAAATCATAAATACACAGAAGAAGGAGGAATTATTGAAGAAGAATATCGTGTATCCTATAATATTGATAAAACAAGAACTTATGGTAAAGCGGTTTTAGGCGTTACCATTGAGTGTGCACAATGTCATGATCATAAATACGATCCATTTTCCAATAAAGATTATTATCAACTATATGCTTTCTTTAATGAGAGTAAAGAAAAGGGATTTGAAGGAGATGTAGGACAATCAACCAAAGCAAAAAATCCAAAATTATATATTAGCAAGGAAGAGCGTAGTAATTTTTTGAATTTTGTCAATACAGTAGATACAGGTATGATTGAAGTTTCCGTCATGGGTGATTGGAAGGCAGGCGATACGGTAAAACCAAGACCTACTTATATTTTAAGTCGTGGTAGTTATGATGCGCCAACAAATATTTTAGTACGACCTACTGCATTAGAATCGATCATGCCTTATGATAGTACAAAGTATGGTAGCAATCGTTTGGGTTTAGCAAAGTGGACGACCAATAAAAAAAATCCACTAACAGCTCGTGTGTTTGTGAATTTTATTTGGCAGGATATGTTTGGAAGAGGGCTAGTAAAATCTTCGGGCGATTTTGGTTTGCAAGGGGAGTTACCTACCCATCCAGAATTATTGGATTGGTTGGCTGTTGATTTCATGGAACATAATTGGGATATAAAATATTTAGTTAAAAAAATACTAAGTAGCAATACCTATAAACAATCCAACATCATAAGCAAAAAGCAATTGGAACAAGATCCAGATAATTTAACGTACTCAAGATCACCTAGAATGAGATTTAAGGCAGAGATTGTACGTGATTATATTTTAAGTACAAGCGGCTTATTGAATACCAAGATTGGTGGACCAAGTGTAAAGCCATATCAACCAAAAGGAGTTTGGGAAAGTTCTACTTCGGGTCGTGGGAGTTTAGCAAGTTACAAGCAGGATCATGGTTCTGATATTTATAGAAGGGGCTTATATACATTTATTAAGTTGACTGCCCCACCACCAAGCATGATGATATTTGATGCGAGTAATAGGGACCAATGTGAGGCGAAAAGATCAAGCACCAATACGCCACTTCAAGCATTAACTATGCTTAACGATCCTACGATATTAGAAGCCGCTAGGGTATTAGGTGAAAATACATCACTAAGTAAAAAATCATTAGACGAAAAAATTGATCAGGCATTCGAAACTATTGTAATTAGAAAACCGACTAAGTTTGAGCGTGAAAAATTAAATGCGTACTGTAAAAAACAAGTTGCGTTTTTTAATACAAAACCTGCCGTTGCAGAAGCGGCATTAAAAGTGGGTGAATTTGAGCATCCAAAACAAAAATACAATTCATCAGAAGCAGCAGCTTTGATGAAAACTATTTTAATCATGTATAATTTAGAAGAAACAATAACAAAATCATAAAATATTATGAACGAATTTTTAGAACATGGCTTAAATCAAAACAGGCGTAAATTTTTATCCAAAATGAGTTTGGGTTTGGGTGGATTAGCATTGGGTTCATTAATGGCACCCGGTTTATTTAATGCTAGCACTGAGGATGAGCTTTTTGCAAATGTATTACCGCATTTCGCACCCAAAGCAAAACGAATTATTTATTTGTTTCAAAATGGAGCACCATCGCAATTAGATTTATTTGATTATAAGCCGCAATTACAAAAAATGCATGGTGAGGAATTACCTGCAAGTATTCGTAATGGCCAACGCTTAACTGGTATGACTGCCAATCAAGCAAAATTTCCATTAGCGGGTACTAAGTTTAAATTTTCGCAACATGGGAACAGTGGTGCCTGGTTTAGCGAAACCCTACCACACCTTTCTAAAATGGCGGATGATATGTGTATTGTTAAAACCATTTATACCGAAGCAATTAACCACGATCCAGCCCTTACTTTTTTTCAAACAGGTTCGCAGGTGGGTAACAGACCAAGTATGGGATCATGGATTAGTTATGGTTTGGGAAGTGAAAATAAAAACTTACCAGCGTTTTGTGTCTTATTAAGTAAAGGCAAAGGAAATGGACAAGGCGTATATTCAAAATTATGGAATAACGGATTTTTAGATTCAATACATCAAGGCGTTCAGTTTAGTAGTGGTGAAGAACCCGTAAAATATTTAACTGATCCTGAATTTATCAAACGTGGAGATAAGCGTGAAATTTTAGATGAGATATCTGCCTTAAACCAAGAATCATATAAAGAAATTGGTGACCCAGAAATTGTAACAAAAATTCAACAATACGAATTATCCTACCGTATGCAAATGGCGGTACCGGAAATTACTTCATTACAAAACGAACCAGAGTCCATTGTAAAAATGTATGGACCTGAATGCTTGGTGCCAGGTACGTATGCAGCAAACTGTTTATTAGCAAGAAAGCTTTCTGAAAATGGGGTACGCTTTGTACAACTATATCACCAAGGTTGGGATACCCACGGTAACTTACCTGCAGAATTAGAAGGGCAATGTAAGGATATTGACCAATCATCTGCAGCATTGATTCAGGATTTAAAACAAAGAGGTTTGTTAGATGAAACCTTAGTAATATGGGGTGGTGAGTTTGGAAGAACCAACTATTGTCAAGGTGCTTTAACCAAGGATAACTATGGTCGTGATCATCATCCAAAATGCTTTACTATTTGGATGGCAGGTGGTGGTGTTAAACCAGGCGTGCACGGTGAAACAGATGACTTTGGATATAATATTAATTCATTACCGGTGCATGTACATGATTTTCATGCAACTATTATGCATTTAATGGGTGTTAAACATGAAGAATTTACCTACAAGCATTTGGGAAGAAGATATCGTTTAACCGATGTTGCTGGAAATGTGATCAATGATTTAATTAGTTAGTAATGAATTTGAAAAAATGGACCGGTTTTGTAAATAATGCACTTTGGGTACTCAACCCCTTTTTATTATTGATTGCATTTTTTAATGAGAAATTAAAATTGGGAATGTATTTGGAGTGGTTTGGAAAAATGCATCCCTTGTTTTTACATTTTCCTATTGTACTAGGGATCCTTATTGGTATCTATTACTTAGTAGATAAAAAAGGTAGTGTAGCTAGTAATATTCTACATCCGATTTTAGTAGGCAATGCATTTTTCGCAAGTATCGTAGCCATCTTAGGTATTTTTTTATCCAAACAAGATGGTTATGATGATGCATTAATTTTTGCGCATCAATGGGGTGGAATTGCAATAGCGATGATCGGTTGGGCCTTAATTTACTTGCAACAATACAATCAGCGCTTTAAAAGCAGCTATATTTTACGTGTTGAATTTGCGATGGTTTACTTATTAGTGATCATTATTTTTACACATAAAGGAGCACAACTTACCCATGGTGCAGGTGTAATCAGTTTCCCTCAAAAAGAAGGGACTTCCGAAAATACACAAGTAATAAAAGTGGTTACTGATTCTAATGCAACATTATATGTAAGAGCGGTGGCGCCCATTTTACAACAAAAATGTGTGAGCTGTCATGGTGCAAATAAAGTAAAAGGAGAATTATTATTAAATACACCTGAAAATATACAAAAGGGAGGTAAGAGTGGAAATATTCTTACTGCAGACAAGGATAAGGAAGCCATGTTGTTTGAAAGAATTCATTTAGATATCACGCATAAAAAACATATGCCTCCAGATGGAAAAGTGCAATTAACCACTGAGGAAGTAGCTATTTTAAGCAGGTGGATAAAAGCCGGTGGTGATTTTAAGATAAAGATGAACGAATTAGCAAAAACAGACAGTTTGTTTTTATTGGCTAATAAATATACGCCAGCAAATAACACGAAAGTAGAAGTGAAAACAGGTTTGCCAGATTTAGCAGAATACAATTCAAATTATTGTACGGTTAATTACTTGTATTATGGTAGTGATGCTATTGATGTTAACTTTTTTCAAGGCAGCTTTTACAGTAGGGATGTGTTGAAAAAATTAGAAAAAGTACAGGATCAAGTGGTGCGTTTAAACATGCAAGGCATGCCATTAACCAATGAAGATGTTAGTATCATTGGCCAATTTAATAATATAGAAAATATTAATTTAAATTATACCAATCTTGATTTAAAAACATTAGAACCGCTAAAACAACTGAAAAAATTAAAATTGTTATCAATTTGCGGTTTAAAATTTACCGAAAGTGAATTAACCAATTTTTTAAAGGGAAGTACTATTGCAAATATTAATATTTGGTCAAGTGTCATTGGTAAAACACAGTTAGAGAAGATTGCTGCACGTTATCCAAAAACCAAATTTACCATTGGTGATAATTTAGAATCCCAGGTGCTGAAAATAAATCCACCCACAATTGACCAAGACTCATCTATTATTTCAAAGTTTTTAGATGTAAAAATGAAGCATATGCTGAATGGCGTTACGATTCGTTACACCTTGAATGGAGTGGATCCTGATAGCCTTACCAGCCCAATATATAAAAACACTTTACGTCTTACAAGAAATACCAATTTAAAAATAAAAGTATTCAAGCCAGGTTGGATTAGCAGTGATATTATTCAACGCAATTTTTATAAGTCAGAAATTCGTCCTGATTCTATTTACTTAATTTCATCGCCAGATCAAAAATATTTGGGCGATGGCGCTAGAACATTAGTTGACCTAGAACTTGGCGGCTCCAATTTTACAAATAAAAAATGGTTGGGTTATAAAGATACCACCATGAAGTTCATGGTTAATTTTAATCAACCGCGTGTTTTACATCAAGCTTTTTTAAATAGCTTGATTGATGTTGGTTCCTACGTTTTCCCAATTGTTTCTATTTCAGTAGAAGGTAGTAATGATGGAATTAAGTTTACAAAAATTACAGAAACAAAGTTTCCTTATGAGTTAACGCAAAAAGATGTGATGAAGGACATCAAAACATTTACGGTTGATTTTCCTAACAATACTTCCTTCAAGCATTATAGATTTACAGTTTTAAATGTAAAAAAATTACCGGTATGGCATCCAGGAAAAGGAACAACTGCCTGGATATTTGTGGATGAGTTATTCTTAAACTAGTTGGTATTTAAAATATACCTAAAAAAACGCCCCGAATTATCGGGGCGTTTTTTTATTCTATCACAAACCATTTATACGTTTCTGGTGGAATGGTAAATGTAAAATCAATGCTGTAATCACGACTTAAATTATATTGATTAGCAAGCCCATTGGGATCTGTTATTTTGACCTTTTGGGTTAGGCCTGTATAATAAAGCGGTAGCTTAATTGTTTTAGTCATCACTTCCTTGGTTGGATTAAACAGCATCATAAAACCTTTTTGCCCAGTAAATGGACTTACATGCATCCAGCCATCCCAATCACGCCCATCAGCTCGGCGTAGTTGAACAATATCTGTATTTAAAATATTTCTATACTTTTTATACCAATCGATTGTTTTGGCAACGACTAGCCTCGTTGATTCCGTATCATACAATCGAGGGCCTCTGTAACAAGCCTGTACCCCTGCGCCATAATATTGCATCATTAATTGTTCATAGTCCTTTAAATGCTCACTTAATGGTTCTAAAATCGCATCATCATTACCGCCTTGATACTTGGTCAATGGTACAAAACCCCAAGCCATGGAGGGTGTTTTTTCTAAAGTACCGTCATGAATATTTTGTCGATTTAATAGTTTTTGTTGTTCTCGTGATAAAGAAAAATTTACCTCTCTATAACCTAAAGCAATTTTATGTGTGCCATCTAAAAAATACCAATCAGGTGCATTAATATAAACACCAGATTCATTTAACCAATGATATAATTCCTTTTGAATTTCCATTTGTCTCCATTGTGAATCATCATACCCTTTATGACCAGGATGCGTGGTTGAAGCGCATACATCACCTGGATAAGGGCCATCATTTTCCCAAATATCAAAACCCGTTGATTTAAAAAAGTATTTTATTTTATCACGATAAGCCAATCCCCATTTACTTCCAAAGCAGGGTGCATTACCAAAAAATGCACCACCAGGTTTGCCAGTCTTAATATCTACAACATCATCTTCATCACTAATGCGTCGGCTACTAAATAATGAATAGCCCCCTAATAAAATTTTATGCTGGTGTGCATAATCGGTTAAAGACTTCCATTTTTTAATATTTGCTATTGAACTGTCTTCCATATTTAAATGGCTACCAAAACTTAAAATAACAGCCTCATATCCTGTTGCCACACACTGATCAATTGCATTTATAACTTCTTGGTCATTTTTACTGACCAAATGCATAAAAATTGGATTTTGTGTGGTCCATGGTGCTAGGGTACGATACATTTTTTTAATCATCAAGCCTCTTCTTTGACGATCATAGCTATCCATCAATAGTTCATTGGTTCGAACCGATTTAAAATATTCATTAGGCGCTAAATCAATACCAGGAGCTTTCTCAGGATATATTTCTAATAAGCATGGAGTTTCGTAATTATAATTTACTTGCGAGGTGTAGGCTAAATCAATTTTCCAATGGGTTGTTTGATCACTGATATCATAACGCATCGCATTGTTAAATGCATAATTGGTTTCCACATAAATACCATGTTGCTTTTTCATTTCTTCAGGCTTACCCACCACTGCACTTTCTTCTTCCACCAAACCAAGCACTTCATTCACAACTCGATTAATTTTTATTGACTTATTTGAATTGTTTTGAATGGAAATCCATTTTGTAATTAAGGGTATGCCATCATATATTTCATAATGCACTTTAATAATAATATTTTTAAGTGCTGCAATGGGTGAAATGTATTCAAATTCAATACGAGCACCTGTTGGCTGTTTTGCGTTTCCAAGCCAGGTGGTCGGCTTCCATTTAATGAAGGGTTCAATTTTACCAATTGTATATTTTGTAAAAACAAAATCGGAATCTGCTTTTTGTAAATTTTTAATGCCGTCAATTTGTAAATACGCTTTTTCTTTTTGTCCTGATAATCCACCAACTTTATAGGTGATTTGATCAATCACCACTTTGGCCTCTGGTTCAATACTGCGAATTAATTGTTGCCCATTGGTTAAATTCGTATAATCAAAGCAAGCCACATTGGATGCAATAACAAAAGTCCTTTTTACCAATCCGTTATTCAATATAATATTTTGTCCTTGATTGGTAATGGTTGCTTTTTGTTCAAAAGGACTTACCAACCAATCCACATTACTACTTTTTGGTTTCGCTAGTTTGCCAGATTGCGCAAACCCAAATGAAGAAACAAAAAATAAAAATAGGGTAGAAAAGTTTTTCATGTTTGAAATTTAATAAAGAAAGTTGTTTCTATAATTAGTTAAATATAGTAATGAAATACGAGGATGAATAAAAAGCGAGCTGAGGCTATTGTTTAAAATACAAATAACCCCAACGATTTGGAACATGCATGTTAATAACACCAATCGGTGACCAAACCCAATTAAATTCAGGGATGGGCTTACCATTCTGGTTCAATTTTTTTACATAGCTTATTCCTTCATTTTGCATGGTCCATTCTACTCTCGAAAAATTAATACGCCATGGTTTATCTAGATTAGGTAAATAATTTCTGCCTGGTTTTTTTAAACAGGAATAGGGAATGGCCATCTCAATCGTCCACCCTTTATCTATATCTCGATTATCATTTAGGGTACCTTTTATTTGAATAGCCGACTTCATTCCATCACTATTCCAGCCCATAACCATTGGACCACCTAGCTTATAGGTTTTAAACATAAATAAATCCATCACAGTCCCTAAAGCGTTAATCTCAATTTCGAAATACTGATTTTCATCATTATTGGGATCAATAAACACCTCAAAGTCATGGTCTCTAAAAATGATATCGTCATGGTTTAACAAAGTTGCCCATAAATGAGGCTCCTTTAAATCTGCAGCGATATATAAATACTGACTATCCCATAACATTTTCACTCGGGTATCAAATAAAGGCTTAGGCTTTACATCTCCCTCAATATCAACAAATAAATCGGTCCAAGCTGCTTTTTTCCATACTTGATCATTGAGTTTACCATCAATGTTTAAAGGGCGCGTTATATAATTGACCGAATATGATTTTATAATAGTGGTATCCTTAATCGTTTGCGAATTCGCTTTTTGCTGGGTACAGAATAACAAACAACAAAAAGTTATGACAATGTAAATTGGATTGTATTTAGGTGTAAGGTGCATTATTGATAACTAAAACATTAAAATATAAAATTGATGATTGAATGTAGTCTTTATTATATTACCAACCAATCCCATAGTCCTCGCCATTATTGGAACTGCCTCCCCACAAACTTCCATGCTTCCAATCAAAATAGATAGCATTGATGGGGCCACTTGTTCGATCACCAACACTGATACTATATCCCATTCCCCTTAAATCTTTTTTAATTAATTCAGAAACCGTTTTGCCTAATAATAAATTTCCTGGCTTTGGTTTTCGATCAGCCATTGTTGAACCACCTAGCGATAACCACAATTGATTTGAATTAATATTAGCAGCTTCTGTAGCTTGTTGTACCGTCATCCCAAATTCAACCATATTTAAAAAAAACTGTAATAAGTTTTGATCCTGCGTATCACCCCCTTGTACTGCAAATGCTAAAAAAGGTTTGCCGTCTTTCATCGCCAAACTCGGTGTTAAGGTAACCCTTGGTCTTTTTCCTGGTGCCACTACATTGAAAGGATTAATGATTGAATCTAAAACAAAACTTTGCATTCTTTGACTCATTCCCACACCTGTATTTCCGGCAATGACAGCAGGCAACCAACCACCACTAGGTGTAATGGAAACAACCCATCCTTCTTTATCCGCAGCTTCTACCGAAGTGGTGCCGCGCCATAAACGATCCATATATTCCGGATCTATTTGTGGATTCATTATTTGTTTCGCAACGCGAGCATCATGAATAGGTAGCGCGCTGCTATTTGATTTGGTGGTGTCGGACCCTGTAGCTATAGCACGCTGTTTTAATAAATTTAAAAATGGATTTTGTTTGCCCTCAAATGGATAAGGATCACCCGGTGCAGTGTTTGGATTGTTTTGCATTGCATTAATTTCCCCTGCTCTTTGCTTTGCATAGGCTTTACTTAACAAACCTGTAATTGGTTGTTGTGTCGAAAATTTTGGATCCCCATAATAAAAATCACGATCAGCAAAACTTAAATTCATTGCTTGATAAACAGTATGAATGTATTTTGTTGAATTATACCCCATTGATTTTAAATCAAAATTTTCTAAAATGTTTAATGCTTGCAATAAAGCAGGGCCTTGTGTCCACTGTTGTAATTTGTATACATCAATACCTTTGTAATTAACATGCGTAGTTGCTTCTTCAATGGGTTTCCAATTTGCTAAATCCTGTTTCGTAATTAAACCACCTTGCTCTTTTACACCGCGTACAAATTCATCTGCAATATCTCCTTTATAAAAACGATCATAAGCGGCTTGAATGGCTTCTTTTCTTGTTTTACCTTTTTTTAATGCATTTTGTTCTGCGTCTACCATTTTTTGTAGTGTGGCTAATAAATCTTTTTGTACAAAAATTTCTCCTGCTTCTGGTGCTTCCCTCTTTTCTCCTGGATGGGTTAATAAAACTTTAGTGCTATATGGCCATTCCTTAATTTTATCTTTCCCTCTTTCAATACTATTTGCAGTTTGTGCATCTATCGGATATCCAGCAGCTAATTGCATGGCAGGTGCTAACACTTCTTTTAAACTCATCGTCCCATAATTCGATAACATATAACAAATACCGCCAGGTGTTCCTGGTGTAGTAGCAGCTAGTGGACCATATTCTGGTGGAAATCCATATCCTTTACTTTTAAAAAAATCTGGAGTAGCCCCTGTAGGCGCAACCCCCATCGCATTAATGGCAAGTACTTGTTTTGTTTTAGGATTATATATTAAAGCCTGTGTTTCACCGCCCCAGCTTAATACATCCCACATGGTACATGTCGCTGCTAGCATTGCACATGCAGCATCTACGGCATTACCGCCTCTTTCAAAAACAATGGAACCTGCAGTTGCAGCTAAGGGCTTCCCTGTAATCGCCATCCAATTTTTACCATGTAATGGCGGCTTTTGCGTTTGCTGTGCAAATAAAAAATTGGATACAGTTGAAACGAATAAGAGTAAACAAAATTTTTTCATGAATTAATTTTTAAATACAACCAGGTTTAAATACTGCCGGATTACGTCTATGAAAATAATGTTTTATTCTCAAAAAATTCAGCAGCAAGGAAGCCCCGCTTCGATTGCTTGAAGCGGGGCTTCCGTATTCCTATAAATTAATTCATATCAACCTGCTGTTTGCTTTTCATTGAAATTGGAATAGAAGGGCATTGAATCCATTTGATAAGGTTGGATACTAATATATATAAGAAAAGATATATTGCAAGGTTAACATATAAAACTGCAAAACTTAGGGCTGCATTAATAAATACAACTCCAACTAATAATAGGTCATTTGCATTCCATATCAGCTTTAAATGTTGGTGCACCCCCTTACTAAGCTTTGATGGCATTAAAATGTTTAATCTTTTATTAACTTTAGTTTAATATGTTAAACAGATATGAAACAAACCTTTAATTTAAATTCCGATTAAGGGCCATTTTGAAATTTACAGCTTCATTAAGTGCAAAATGCAACTATCACTATACTAGTAAAAAATTCGTAGTTACGCCTTTTGCCTGTGTTTAAAAATAACCTATCTTAAATACTGAAAATGTTGCAAAAATGATATTGAAAAGAGTCCCTAAAATTTATATAGTCATCCTACTTTTTTTAGTGCCCGTATTAATAGGTTCCCGCTACTTTATCAATAACAAACAAGTTGACTTTAATGCTGAAGTAAAACCATTGATTAACAAAAAATGCATAAGTTGTCACGGGGGCGTTAAAAGACAAAGTGGGTTTAGTTTATTATTCAGACAAGAAGCACTTGCAGTTAATAAATCTGGGAAGGTGGCAATCATACCAGGGGATGCTGAAAATAGTGAAATGATCAAGCGGCTTTATTTGACCGATCCAGAGGAACGCATGCCTTATAAGCATCCACCGTTAAGTAATGATGAAATTAGTTTATTAAAAAAATGGATTAACCAAGGTGCTAAATGGGGTGATCATTGGGCCTATGTTCCTGTGGAAGAAACACCTATTCCATCAGTAGGTGTTGGACCATTTGGTTTATTTGGAAAACCAAGTTGGATAAAAAATAATATTGATCCATTTATTTATAAAAAAATAAAAGCCGAAGGTTTAACACCTGCGTCAATTGCAGATAAGCCAACATTACTTCGTCGTGTAAGTTTTGATATTATAGGAATGCCGGCACCTGAAGCAATTGCAAAAAAATATCTTCAAAATAATAATGAGGATGCTTATGAAATTTTAGTGAACGAATTATTAGCAACGCCACAATATGGTGAAAAGTGGGCAGGCTTGTGGATGGACATGGCAAGATACGCTGATACCAGAGGTTTTGAGAAAGATGATTCAAGAACTATTTGGAGATATCGTGATTGGTTAATTAATGCATTTAATGTTGACAAACCTTACAATATTTTTTTAACAGAACAACTCGCAGGCGATTTATTACCTAACCCTACAGATGCACAATACATTGCCACTGCATTTCATCGCAATACATTGACCAATGATGAAGGCGGAACGGATAATGAAGAATTTAGAACTGCTGCTGTGATTGATCGCGTGAATACCACTTGGGTTAGTTTGATGGGCACTACTTTCGCTTGTGTACAATGTCATAGCCATCCTTACGATCCTTTTAAACATGAAGAATATTATAAATTTTTAGCCTTATTTAATAATACAAGAGATGAGGATACCTATGCAGAATATCCTTTTTTAAAAGAATTTCATAATACAGATAGTATAAGATTATTTCAATTGCAAGATTGGTTGCATAAAAATGCGCCGTCGCGAGAAAAGGACTTGATGCGATTTATTAAAACAGGGCAAACCGCTATTAACTCATTGGTGGCAGATCAAATTATCAATGGTGCATTAGCGGATACCAAATGGTTAATGCTAAGAAATAAGGGGGAAGCTCGTATAAAAGATATTGATTTAACGGGTAGTACTTTATTGTATTACAAATACAAATCATGGAAACCAGGAGGCAAATGGGAAATTCATTTAGATTCAGCAAAAGGTCCCTTGCTAAAAAATATTGTCGTTGAAAATTCAAAAGGAGATTGGAAAATTGCAACTACTGCTATTCCTACAACCATCGGGAAACATCATTTAGTTTTTATTTATAATAATCGTCAAATAAACAACCCAGACGAAAACGGCATACAATATGATTGGTTGAGATTAGACAATCCATTTCCAAAAAATGGAACACCAGAAGGTGAATTGGCCTATAACAATTTTGATTCATTATTACATTCAAATAATTACACGCCAACACCTATCATGCTTGATAATCCAAGCAATATGTCTCGAACCACACATATATTTGAAAGAGGTAACTGGTTGGTAAAAGGTAAAGTGGTGGTGCCAGATGTACCCGCCTCCTTAGGTGGATTGCCTGCAGGAGCACCTAAAAACAGATTGGGTATGGCGATGTGGTTGACAGATAAAAAAAATCCGCTAACTGCTCGAACGATTGTTAATAGAATATGGGAGCAATTATTTGGTCAAGGAATTACAGAAACCCTAGAAGATTTTGGAACGCAGGGTATTGCACCAACACACGAGGAGCTACTCAATTATTTATCCTGGCAACTTATGAATACGCATCAATGGAGTTTGAAAAAAATGATCAAAGAAATGGTGATGAGTGCAACCTATCAACAGGATTCAAAATTTAATAAGGATGCCATAACCAAAGATCCCTATAATAAATTATATGCAAGAGGCCCAAGAGTAAGATTATCCGCAGAACAAATACGGGATCAGGCATTAACCGTAAGTGGATTATTAAGTAATAAAATGAATGGCCCTAGTGTGTATCCTTACCAACCAGAAGGTATTTGGAAGTCGCCGTATAATGGTGCTAAATGGATATTAAGTACAGATGGAGATCAATATAGGCGCGCCTTATATACCTTTTGGAAACGATCAGCACCCTATCCATCAATGTTAAGTTTTGATGGAACGAGTAGGGAAGTTTGCGCGGCGCGCCGTATCAGAACCAACACGCCACTACAAGCACTTAATTCATTAAATGATTCCGTATACATTGAAGCTGCCCAACATTTTGCCAAACGTGTAATAAAAATGGTTCCTCAAAACGCAAGCAAACAAATTAGCAAGGCTTATGAATTGGCATTTAATAAAACAATTAGCCCCGATCAACAAAAAGTATTTGAAAAATTATATCAAACTGCATTGACGAGATACAAACAAGACAGTTTTCGCATTGAACAAATTACTGGTAATAAAAATGGGGACGCAAGTTCGGCAGCGTTAATGATGGTCACCACGGCAATCATAAATACAGATGAATTTTTGACAAAAAATTAATATGACATGAGTAAGCGAAGTAATAAAAATATTATACAGGAAGCTAACCTTCAAACATCACATCAAATCACTAGAAAATATTTTTTTAAAGAATGTTTTTCTGGCATCGGGGCGATGGCTTTAGGCTCCATGGTGGGTGGATGTGATTGGTTAGGTAGCAAGGATCGCTTAGATCAATTTGTTAATAGCAATCCACTTATGGCGCAAGCACCGCATTTTATTGGTAAAGCAAAATCGGTCATCTATTTACATATGGCTGGCGCGCCTTCGCAATTGGAACTATTTGATTATAAGCCTGAGTTATTAAAATTAGACGGACAGGATTGTCCCCAAAGTTTACTAGAAGGAAAAAAATTCGCATTCATACGTGGTGTTCCTAAAATGTTAGGACCTCAAGCTATATTTAAACAAAGGGGACAAAGTGGCGCGTGGATTTCTGATAATCTTCCCCATTTAGCAACGGTCGCAGATGAAATAAGTTTTTTAAAAGCCGTACAAACAGATCAATTCAATCATGGTCCAGCACAATTATTAATGCATACAGGATCGGCTCGATTAGGTAGACCAAGTATTGGTGCATGGGCAACATATGGACTTGGTAGTGAAAATAGCAATCTGCCCGGCTTCGTGGTATTAACTTCAGGAGGCAACAATCCAGATGCAGGAAAAAGTGTTTGGGGCAATGGATTTTTACCCTCCGTATATCAAGGTGTTCAGTGTCGTAGTGAAGGAGATCCAGTTTTATTTTTAAAAGACCCTGCTGGAATTGATCGCGACTTACGCAAAGCATCGATTGATGCAATCAATGAAGCGAATCAATTAACCTATAATGAATTTAAAGACCCTGAGACCATTGCAAGAATGGCGCAATACGAAATGGCATTTAAAATGCAAATTTCAGTTCCTGATGTCATGAATATTAATGATGAACCAGCCTATATTCATGAGATGTATGGCACGCAACCGGGTACCACGAGTTTTGCAAACAATGTTTTATTGGCGCGTAAATTAGTGGAGAAAGGCGTACGTTTTGTTCAGCTATTTGATTGGGGTTGGGATAGTCATGGTACAGATGTAAAAAATGCGGTAGATATTGGCCTCGTAAATAAATGTCGCAGTATTGATAAACCAATCACCGCATTGTTGCTTGATTTAAAACAAAGAGGATTACTTGATGAAACATTGGTGGTATGGGGTGGTGAATTTGGACGCACACCGATGCAAGAAAATAGAGATGGTAAAACTTTACCATTTAAAGGTAGAGATCATCACACAGAAGCCTTCACTACTTGGATGGCAGGCGGTGGTATTAAGCAAGGAACAAGCTTTGGGGAAACGGATGAAATTGGATATAGTGCCATTAGTGGAAAAGTAACAGCGCATGATATGCAAGCAACCATATTAAATCAATTAGGATTTGATCATGAAAAATTAGTGTATCCATTTCAAGGGAGGTCCTTTAGATTAACCGATGTGCATGGACGCGTAATTAATGAAATTGTTGCCTAGTTAATTAAAATGAACCGTTATAAATAATGCAGCAAACTATTTAGAAAAGCAGGTAGTTACACTCAAATTAAAAATCACTTGGAAACAATTATAAATTTTATTGGTCATTTTCATCCAGTCTTAGTTCACTTACCGATTGGTATTTTACTATTTGCTATTTTAATGCAACTTATTTCAAAATGGGAAAAATTTAACCAACTAACCAACGCATTGCCCCTTGCTTATTTATTAGGCGCGATTAGTGCGGTGTTTTCCTGCTTCACTGGATTGGCATTAGCGAATAACGGCGACCATGATGCAGACCTAATTTTTAAACATCAATGGTTGGGAATCAGTGTTGCAGTAATATCTTTGACTGGCTATTATTTAATTAAAATAAACAAAACGGTTTATTCAAAGTGGCTAAGCTATTTTTTATTGTTACTCATTATATTAACCGGGCATTTGGGTGGCACGCTTACCCATGGCACGGGATATTTAACAACAGGTGTATCTAAAGAGGAAGGTGGCCTTATTAAAAACGACAAACCAATTATCACAAATGCACAAGAGGCCTTGGTATATAAGGATATCATTCAGCCTATATTAAAAGACAAATGTTATGGTTGTCACTCGGCAATCAAGCAAAAAGGAAAATTGCGGTTAGATGAAAAAGAGTGGATCTTAAAAGGAGGTGAGGATGGAATCATCATTCACGCTGGTGAAGCAATGACCAGCACTATATATAAAAACATACTATTGGACCCCGTGGATGAACAACATATGCCACCGAAGGGGAAACCACAAATCACAGACCAAGAAAGAATGCTATTGGAGTGGTGGATTAATACCGGTGCGAGCTTTGAAAAAAAAGTAAAGGAGTTGCCGCAAACTAATTCAATCCCAAATATTTTATTGGCATTACAAAATAATAACGTTAACAAAGTGGAGGTCATATCCATTCCTGAAAAAGAAGTTGCACCTGCGGATGAAAAAGCAATCAATGCATTAAAAAATAAAGGAGTTACCATTGTAAACGTGGCTTTAAATAGTAATTACCTAAATGCGAATTTTATTACCTTGTCCCATACCAGTGACACCATTCATGATTTAATTGGAGATATTAAGGAAAACTTGGTTTGGATAAAAATGCCGGGAATGCAATTTACAGACGCACTTTCAGAAGCAATTGCTGGTTGTACTTCCTTAACTAGACTAAGTATAAATAATGCCAGGATTAGCGATGAACAATTATCCAAATTAAACAGCTTGAATGAATTGCAATATTTAAACTTAGTGAATACAAAAATTACCTTAGCGGGGTTATTAAAACTAACCAACCTAAAAAAACTAAATCAGTTATATCTAGGACAAACAAGCATTACAGTTGAAGGATTAAATAAAATAAAAAGTGTATTTCCAAATGTAAAAGTTGATTTTGGAAATTATCAAATTGAAAAATTAATCACCGATACACAATTGGTAAAAGTTACAGAAAAAAAATAATATGAAAAAACTGATTCGCCCCCTACTTTATACATTATCAAGTTTTTTATTGGTAATGATTGTATTGTTTTCTGTGTATGCACAAAGAGATATCCCAGTTGAAAAATTAAAACTGAAATATGCACAAAGTCCGTCTAAATTTTTACCATTGATGGGCATGCAGGTGCATTATCGGGATGAAGGTAACCCCAATGATCCTTCACCATTAATTTTGATACATGGCACTTCCTCCTCGTTAAATACTTGGGATAGTGTTGTTAAAATAATCGCCTCCAATTCAAAAAATAAAAAAAGAATTATTCGTTTTGACTTACCTGCCTTTGGTTTAACTGGTCCTAATCCAGAGAATGATTATGGGGGTGCTTATTATATAAATTTTGTGGATTCATTTTTGAATCGGCTACAAATAAAAAAATGTACTATTTCAGGAAATTCATTGGGCGGTGGAATCGCCTGGCAATATGCAGTAGCGCATCCAGAAAAAGTAAACAAAGTAATTTTATTAGATGCCACTGGTTATCCGCAAAAAAATGAAAAGGGAAGTTTGGGATTCAAAATTGCAAGCTTACCCATCATTAATAATTTACTGCTGTTCATCACGCCAAAATCATTGGTTAAAAAGAGTTTGGAAACTGTATTTTATGATAAATCATTTGTGACCGAAGCTACCATTACCAGGTACCATGAGTTATTATTAAGTGCTGGTAACAGACGTGCCACCTTATCTCTATTTAAAAGTAGAAGACCTTTAAATCCGAATGAAATAAAATCAATACAACAACCTACCCTTATTATTTGGGGGGAACAGGACCAATTAATTTCAGTGGACAATGCTTATTTATTCAAACAGGATATAAAAAACAGTCAGCTGTTTATTTTACCTAATGTTGGCCACATTCCTATGGAGGAATCCTACTTAAAAGTAGCCAATGCCATACAAAATTTTATAAACCAATAAAAGCTTTGATCTTAAGGAAAGTAACTTACTATATTCAATAAATAAATTTATGCAACAACTGGCATTTGAAATGAAATTAATGAAGGGGTATGAATCAGAGTACCAAAAAAGACATCATGAAATTTGGCCTGAACTAGTAGCATTGCTTAAAACAAACGGTATTAGCGAATATCATATTTACTTAAATGAAGAAAGCTTAAGTTTATTTGGGGTATTAAAAATTACAGACCCAATAAAATTAGATGAATTACCCCATCATCCTGTGATGAAAAAATGGTGGGCATATATGAAAGACATCATGGAAACGAACCCAGACAACTCTCCAGTTTCAATTCCTTTGATCAATGTTTTTCAACTGTCGTAAGCAATTAATTTATTCAAACTTTAACCAGTCAATGCTAAATAAGTTTTTATTG
>CALLKA010000049.1 GCA_938008665.1 uncultured Bacteroidota bacterium | reverse complement strand
GATCTACACAGGCGAAGACACTCTTTCCCTACACGACGCTCTTCCGATCTTTTTTATTCCCAAGTCAGCTACATCGTTTTTACCCCCCTTATCTATTCCTATTTTAGGGTGGGTTCCGGTTAATTTCACATCTAAAAAAGGACTAATATTCCCTAAAAAAGCGATGAAGTAATAAAAAACAAGGGCAAAGGGCATAAAGAGCTGTGATTGAAGCCGCAAAGTTAGGTCAGAAATGTATAATAAAATGTCAAAAAATAGCCATTTTAAGCCGACGATTTGTACCTTCGTGCTCAAATTTAAGATTATATGCAAAATGAAGTGGTTTTACAGGATGTGGTAATAAAGTTTGCGGGTGATAGTGGTGACGGTATGCAATTAACAGGTCAGCAATTCACTAACAATACCGCACTATTAGGTATTGATTTAGCTACTTTCCCTGACTTCCCTGCAGAAATTAGAGCTCCATTAGGAACCGTTCCAGGGGTGAGTGGTTTTCAAATTCACTTTAGTTCAAATCGTGTTTATACACCTGGTGATGTTTGTGATGTATTAGTTGCTATGAATGCAGCTGCTTTAAAAGTAAATTTAAAGGGCTTAAAAAAAGGTGGTAAGATTATTGCAAACCTAGAAGGTTTTGATACCAAAAATTTAAGATTAGCAGCTTATGCTGATGGTGTGAATCCTTTGGAAGATGGTAGCTTAGATGGTTATGAGTTAGTGAAAGTGGATGTAACTAAATTAACACGTGAAGCTTTAAAAGAATATACTGAATTAGGAAACAAAGAAAGAGACCGTGCAAAGAATATGTTTGTACTAGGTTTGATCTATTGGATTTACAATAGAAACTTGGATACAACCATTGAGTTTTTAAAAGATAAATTTGGTAAAAAACCAACCATTTTTAATAGTAACGTAGATGTATTAAAAGCGGGTTATTTTTATGGTGAAACCGCTGAATTATTTACTACAAGATATAAGGTAGAAAAATCTAAAATGGAGCCTGGTCATTACCGCAGTATTATGGGTAACCAAGCTTTATCCATGGGCTTAATTGCAGGCGCTCAAAAAAGTGGCCTTCCATTATTTTTAGGATCTTACCCAATTACGCCTGCTACCGATATTTTACATGAATTAAGTAAGTATAAAAACTTTGGTATTCGTACTTTCCAAGCGGAAGATGAAATCGCCGGTATTTCTGCAGCAATTGGCGCTAGTTATGGTGGTTCGATTGGTTTAACAACCACTTCAGGACCAGGTATGGCTTTGAAAACTGAAGCACTAGGATTAGCGATGATGTTGGAGATACCATTGGTCATTGTAAATATTCAAAGAGGTGGACCTTCAACAGGTTTACCAACCAAAACTGAACAAAGTGATTTGATGCAGGCTTATTATGGAAGAAATGGGGAAGCACCAATTCCTGTAATTGCAGCATCAACGCCAAGTGATTGTTTTGAAATGGCATTTGAAGCAGTGCGTATTGCACTTCAACACATGACGCCAGTTATTTTATTAAGTGATGGTTATATTGCCAATGGTGCTGAGCCATGGAAATACCCTAATGCAAGTGACCTTCCTAAAATAGAAGTACAATTTAAAACAAGTTTAGACGAAGGTGAAGAAAAATTTCTTCCATATAAAAGAAATGAAAAATTAGCAAGACCTTGGGCAATACCTGGTACACCAGGCTTTGAGCATCGTATTGGTGGTTTGGAGAAACAAGCAGAAACTGGAAATGTAAGCTATGATTCAGATAACCATGAATTCATGGTAAAAACAAGAGAAGCTAAAGTAGAAAAAATTGCTGATTACATTCCTTTACAAACCATTGATAGTGGTAATGAAAAAGGTAAAGTATTGGTACTTGGATGGGGATCCACTTATGGAACCATTAAAAGTGCTGTACAAGAATTACATGAGAAAGGAAGAGATGTAAGTCATGCACATATTAAATACATGCGTCCTTTCCCTAAAAACTTAGGTGATATTTTGAAAAACTTTGAAACTGTATTAATTCCTGAAATTAATAATGGTCAGTTAATTAAAATTATCAGAGATAAATATTTCATCGACGCTAAAGGATTTAATAGAATCATGGGTAGCCCAATTGCGAAACATGAATTAGTTGCTGAGATAGAAAAATTATTCTAAGGATACTTTATTGAAATTTAAAAAGCTTTCTTCGATTATTCGGAGGAAGCTTTTTTGTTTTTAGTGCCTTCTTTACAAAATGAAAGAATCCCGCAGGATGCACATTTTGGACTCCTAGCCAAACAAGTGTATCTGCCATGTAATATTAGCCAATGATGTGCTGTGTGTACTTGTTGGGTTGGAATATGTTTAATTAATTCTTTTTCAACTGCCAACGGCGTTGTTGCTGTCATTGGAACCAAGCCAATTCTTCTACTCACCCTAAATACATGCGTATCCACCGCCATATTGGGTTGTTGATCTATCACACTCGTAATGACATTGGCCGTTTTACGACCCACCCCAGGTAGGGTAACCAATGCATCAATGGTCATGGGCACTTCGCCATTAAAGTTTTTGAGTAACAATTGGCTCATCCCAATTAAATGCTTCGTTTTATTATTTGGATACGAAATACTTTTAATTAAAGGAAATAAATCATCAAACTGGGCTAGCGCCATAGACTCAGGCGAAGGGAATTTTTTAAAAATTAACGGAGTGGTTTCATTAACGCGTTTGTCCGTGCATTGTGCTGATAAAATAACAGCTACCAATAATTGAAATGGACTTTCGTAAGTTAATTCGGTTTCAGCAATCGGCATTTGTTGCTGAAAATAATTGAGTACATGTGAATACCTTTCCTTCTTTGTCATTTTTTTGTGGATGCAGGCATTGTATCTTCAAATAAATAAACTTCCTCCCCCTCACGTCTTAATAAATATCTTTCACGTGCATACTTTTCAACGGAGGCAGGATTGTTTTGTAAATTATTTAACTGCTTCTTAGTTTTTTCAATTTCGTCTTGGTAATATTTTTTAGCCGCCTCTACTTTTTTTAATTCCCCTGTTCTTTGGCTTTGCTGAAAAAAATCTCTTTGGTCAAAAAATAACATCCATACAAAAAAACCAACGGCCACGACGAAATATCGATTAGCAATAAAAGGGGTTATTTTTTTCAAAAACTGCATAAAAAAAAGGTTGGAGTAAAATTAGTGTAGTTCTAATAATACGCCAACCTTTTGTGATAAAGACTTTAAAATTAAAAGCCTTTTAACTATTTGTTGCCAAACTTCACTTTCCCTTTAGGGTAAATTGCCGTTTCGCCTAATGCTTCTTCAATTCTAATTAACTGGTTGTATTTAGCCATACGATCGGTTCTTGAAGCTGATCCAGTTTTAATTTGACCACAATTTAAAGCTACTGCTAAATCAGCAATCGTGGTATCTTCAGTTTCACCACTGCGATGTGACATAATCGTGTTATAACCATTGTGTTGCGCCAAAGTAACCGCATTGATGGTTTCCGTCAATGTGCCTATTTGATTCACTTTGACCAACAAACCATTTCCAATTTTTTTATCAATGCCCATTTGCAAACGATCCACATTGGTCACAAATAAATCATCCCCTACCAATTGACACTTATCGCCAATCGCTTGTGTTAATGCCTTCCAACCATTCCAATCGTCCTCAGCCATACCATCTTCAATGGAAATAATAGGATATTGTTTCACCCATTTTTCCCAATACTTCACCAATTGGTCGCTACTTAATTCCTTTCCAGAACTTTTATGGAAAACATATTTTTTCTTTTTCGCATCCCACAACTCACTATTTGCAGCATCCATTGCTATAGCAATTTGAGATCCAGTTTTATATCCTGCTGCATGAATTGCTTCAAGCACGGTTTCAATCGCTTCCTCATTGCTTTGAATGTTTGGTGCAAATCCACCTTCATCTCCCACATTTGTGCTAAATCCTTTTTTCTTTAATACCGATTTTAAATGATGGAAAATTTCAACCCCCCAACGCAAACCTTCACTAAAATTAGGTGCACCAATAGGCATCACCATAAATTCTTGAAAATCAATTTTATTATCAGCATGCGCACCGCCATTAATAATATTCATCATTGGGATTGGCAATGTTTTTGCATTTGTCCCACCAATGTATCTGTATAAAGGCAAATTTGCTTCTTCGGCTGCCGCTTTCGCTACTGCCATACTTACTGCTAAAATTGCATTCGCCCCTAATTTACCTTTGTTGGCTGTTCCGTCTAATTCAATCATCATTTGATCAATCGCCGCTTGCGCACTAACATCAAATCCTTCCACTGCTTTTGCAATATGATCATTTACATTTTTAACCGCTTTAATAACGCCTTTGCCTACATACTTTTTTTTATCGTTATCTCTTAACTCTACTGCTTCATGGATACCAGTACTTGCGCCACTAGGCACAGCCGCACGACCCATCGCTCCTTCGTCTGTTAATACATCCACTTCAACGGTTGGATTACCGCGACTGTCTAAAATTTGTCTTGCATGAACTTCAATAATGTAACTCATAAATATTGCTTATTAATTTCTAAAATAGGTATATACCAATTGGAGACCGCAATTTACATCCTTTTTTTTAATGGGTAAGCATTTTGAAAATTTCTTCCAATCCTGCTTCGTGTTTTTGCGCTAAATCGGCCATACGATCATTGGCCACCAATTTTCCCTTGTTTAATACTAACACTCGATCACATATGGCGGTCACTTCCTGTAAAATATGTGTTGAAAATAGAATCATAGCGTTTGCACTTAATGATTTAATCAGTGCTCTAATTTCAGTTAATTGATTGGGATCCAAACCTGCGGTAGGCTCATCCAATATTAATAGCTTCGGTGAATGTATAATTGCAGCAGCCATCCCGACGCGCTGTTTATACCCTTTGGAAAGCTGATTAATTTTTTTTGTTTGCATCAAACCTAATCCTGTTTGTTCAATCACTTCCTGAATGCGATTTGCTGGATTTTTAATTTCATGCCCAGCTGCAATAAAACTTAAATATTCCTTCACATACATATCTTCATATAAAGCATTGGATTCAGGCAGGTAGCCGATCATTTTTTTATACTTGACTGCATCTTGTTCGTAACTAATTCCATTCAATGTGATTGTTCCTTTGTCTGCTTGTAAAAAGCCGACAATCATTTTCATTGTGGTTGATTTCCCAGCACCATTGGGACCTAAAAAACCAACTACTTCTCCTGTATTAATTGTGAAGGTGATATTGTCGACTGCGTTTGACGCGCCAAAAGTTTTACTTATTTGACTTACTGTTAAAGACATGATCAAAAATAAGTAACAATCCTTAAATGACTATAAAATACTTATTCTAACTCATTAGACGATTCAGGCAAGTGTGCATACTCATTCGCACTTGCATATTTTCCAAATATGAAAAAACCAACACATATGGGCGTAAACACAAGTAATATAATCACCCATTGTAAAGCAACATTTGCTCTTTGTATTTCAGATGCTGCCGAAATTTTTTCCACTGCTTGGTAAACTAAAAAACAAATTAAGGCAGGTGCCATTAGCATCCACACATAACCTAATAATTTTTTAACTGCATTCATAATGATTCTATTTTTAGTAAATGGCTTGCTTATTTGATTAAGCTAGTCCATTACATTTTTATCAATTTTGTTACTTAAATAAAACACGCCAATAATTAAACAAACACTGGCCACCCCTATTGGATACCATAATCCAGCCAACGCATCTCCCATAGGCGATTCCGGTGATTTGGTAAACTCAACAATCAATGTTCCTAAAAAAGGTACTAATCCGCCAAACACTCCATTACCAATATGATAAGGCAATGACATGGAAGTATACCTGATTTTTGTAGGAAACATCTCCACTAAGAATGCAGCAATAGGACCATACACCATGGTTACATAAACAATTTGTATAAATACCAACCAGATTAAATTCCAATAAGTAGCATCATCCATTGTTTTTTCAATCACCACATTTGGCTTCACCGATTTTGACACAATTAAACTGGGATTCAGTGTATCTATTTTCAAATTAGCATCATATGCAGCAGCTAAATGTAGGGTATCCGTTTTGGTATATTTGAAATGTGCTCCATCCGTGTAGGCGGTATCAAATGTTTGTGTAACATATATTTTAGTGGCCTCCTTCGCATCAGTCACCACTTTTGGTTCGCTTGCAGTCGTTTTGGCTAAATCAATTTTTTCAATTCTATTTTTCGCACTCGTTAAACTTAAAAATTGTTTATAAATGGGTCGATAAGTGAGCACTGCCGCCAACATTCCAATGAGCATGATCCATTTTCTTCCCACTTTATCACTCAACCATCCAAACAATACAAAGCAAGGTGTCGCCATTAATATCGCCCACAACATTAAATTTCGTGATTGTATAAATTCAACCTTACAAACTGTTTCAATAAAACTTTGTGCATAAAACTGCCCAGTATACCAAACTACACCTTGTCCCATCACAGCACCAAATAAGGCCAACAAAACCATTTTAAAATTTGCCTTATGGCCAAAACTTTCTTTTAGCGGATTGACTGAGGTTTTACCCTCGGATTTTAATTTAGAAAACATGGGCGACTCACTCATGCGCATTCTAATTAAAATGGACACGCCTACCAACAATAAGGAAATCCAAAAAGGATATCTCCAACCACCCCATTCTGCACTAAATTTTTCAACCCCTTGACTTGATCTTATAAATATAATTACGCCCAATGCTAAAAATAAGCCTAGTGTGGCTGTGGTTTGAATCCAACTAGTCCAAAAACCTCTTTGTCCTTGTGGTGCATGTTCAGCCACATAAGTAGCTGCGCCGCCATACTCCCCTCCCAAAGCCAATCCTTGTAATAAACGTAGAATTAATACTAAAATAGGGGCTGCCCATCCAATAGTTGCATAGCCTGGAACAAGTCCAATCGCAAAAGTGGATCCACCCATAATCACTAATGTCAATAAAAAAGTGTGTTTACGGCCAATCAAATCGCCTAATCTTCCAAAAACCAACGCCCCAAAAGGTCGAACGATAAAGCCTGCAGCAAATATGGCCAAAGTACTTAATAGCGCTGCGGTTCCTGCATCTGCAGGGAAAAATTGTTTCGAAATGATGGTAGCCAACATCCCAAATATGTAAAAATCATACCATTCAATTAAGGTACCTACCGAAGAAGCCCCAATAACAAAAGCGATGCCACTTTGCTTTTTTTCTTGAATCATAAATTAAGTTGTTTTCAAGTGAATATTCAAGTTAATAATTTAAACTGAAAAATGTAAATTTGAGTATCATTATTTATTCAACGATTCCTATGAGCTACCCTTACCAAATTAAAAATTTAGACGACTACCACGAAGCCTATAAAAAAAGTATTGAACAGCCTGAAAAATTTTGGGGTGCTATTGCCGATAATTTTACTTGGCGTAAAAAATGGGATACTGTTTCTGAATGGAATTTTAAGGACCCAAAAATTGAATGGTTCAAAGGCGGAAAATTAAATATTACTGAAAATTGTATTGATCGTCATCTTGAAAAAAATGGCGATACCCCTGCATTAATTTGGGAACCGAATGACCCCGAGGAACACCATCGCATTATTACCTACAAACAATTACATTTAAAAGTTTGTCAATTTGCACAAGTACTTTATAATAATGGCGTAAAGAAAGGAGACCGTGTTTGTATTTATATGGGTATGATACCTGAACTAGCCATTGCCGTATTGGCTTGCGCGCGCATTGGCGCTGTACATAGTGTTATTTTTGGTGGATTCTCGGCACAAAGTATTGCGGACAGATTAGAGGATGCACAAGCTGAATTCATTATTACTTGCGATGGCGCTTATCGTGGTGCAAAAGATATACCATTAAAGTCCGTCATTGATGATGCACTAATCGGAAATAAAACAATGAAGCGTGTTATTGTTTGCACACGTACCCGAACAGCAGTATCCATGCTAAAAGGCCGTGATGTTTGGTGGGAAGATGAAATTAAAAAAGTAGAATCACAAGGCATCACTCATGTGGATGCTGCTGAGATGGATGCAGAAGACCCTTTGTTTATTTTATATACATCTGGTTCCACTGGAAAACCAAAAGGTGTCGTACATAGTGTTGCTGGATATATGGTTTACACTAATTATACTTTTGTAAATGTTTTTCAATACCAACCCAATGATATCTTCTTTTGTACTGCAGATATCGGATGGATTACAGGACATAGCTATATTGTTTATGCGCCGTTGAGCGCAGGAGGTACTTCCTTAATGTTTGAGGGGATCCCTACATTCCCAGATGCTGGAAGGTTTTGGGATATTATTGATAAGTTCAGAGTGAACATTTTATATACCGCGCCTACTGCAATTCGTTCCTTAATGGGATTTGGATTAGGACCTGTGCAAGGTCATGATTTAAGTAGTTTGAAAGTGTTAGGTACCGTCGGAGAACCGATCAACGAGGAAGCATGGCATTGGTATGATGAACATATCGGAAAGAAAAAATGTCCTATTGTTGACACCTGGTGGCAAACAGAAACAGGTGGCATCATGATTTCTAATATGGCAGGTATTACCCCTGGAAAACCAGGCTGGGCAACTTATCCATTGCCAGGAGTAAAAACAATTTTAGTTGATGATAAAGGTGCGGAAGTAACTACGATGGAAGATGGCTTGTATCGTGGAAATTTATGTATCACACAGCCTTGGCCTTCCACATTGAGAACCACTTATGGCGATCATGAAAGATGCAGAACCAATTATTTTGCCACTTATGAAAATTTATATTTCACAGGAGATGGTGCATTAAAAAATGACCAAGGTCAAATTAGAATCACAGGTCGTGTGGATGATGTACTCAATGTAAGTGGGCACCGAATAGGAACTGCCGAAGTGGAGAATGCCATTAATATGCACGCAGGTGTTGTAGAAAGTGCGGTAGTAGGTTACCCCCATGATATCAAAGGACAAGGAATTTACGCCTACGTCATTTATACAGGATCACATGGACAGGACACCCATGGCACTGCTGATATGATTCGTAAGGATATTTTGCAGACAGTAACAAGAATTATTGGACCTATTGCAAAGCCGGATAAAATTCAATTTGTATCAGGACTTCCTAAGACACGTTCTGGAAAAATTATGCGTCGCATACTTCGCAAAGTAGCCGAAGGTGAATTAAGTAGTTTGGGAGACACTTCCACACTTTTAGATCCAGCAGTGGTGGATGAAATTGTAAAAGGGGTGTTATAATATAAATTAAAATTGCACAAAAAAAGCCACGAGAATTTCGTGGCTTTTTTAATATATCTACGAACAAAACTATTGTTCCATTAAGTTTTTTAATTTTTTTGAAAGGAAGAATAATATGATGGAGGCAACACCGGCCATCCCTACAAAAAACATAAAGAATTCGTTCAAGTTGGTGATTTGATACCCAAGAAAAGAAGTTGTTTTTCCATTTTCAGGATACAATGCACTAAACACCCCTGCTAATTTATTAGCGAATGCATTGGCTGTAAACCATACTGCCATTAATAAAGAGCCGAACTTCAAAGGTGCTAATTTATTGACCAAGGACAATCCAATAGGTGATAAACAAAGCTCCCCAAAAGTATGTAGCATATACATTCCTATCAACCATATCATGCTTACTTTGATACCTGTACCCACCCCACTCACGCCAGTGGCAATCCAAAAATAACCCAATGCCAATAACATTAAACCCGCTGCCATTTTATAAGGAGAAGAAGGCTCATGCTTTCCTAATTTTACCCATAACCATGCAAAAACGGGTGCAAAACTTACAACGAAAATTGAGTTCAATGATTGAAAGAAACTAGAAGGAACAGTAAAGAAACCTAAGTCGCGATTGGTTTGCTCTTCTGCAAAAAAAGTTAAACTAGCACCCGCTTGTTCAAAGGCACTCCAAAAGAAAATAACAAAAAAGGAAACCACAAAAATCACCAATACTTTTTGTTTTTCAATACCGCTTAAAGTTTTGTCTGAAAAAACAATAAATGCAATTAAAGTAATACAACCCAATAATAAATAAAATAAATAACTCACTACTTTAACATCAATATATACCAGTGTTATGGTCAACAACGATAACAAAAATAAAAAGCCCACCATCACTGGAATTTTCTGAAACCATTTAGGCGCATCTGCTGGGGCTTCCCCAAGTGCATTGCCGTCTGGATCTTTTAAATATTTTTTCTGAAATAATAATTGTGTAATAACACTAATTAACATAGCTACTCCGCCTGCGAAAAATGCCCATTTGAAATCAGCCGGATTACCCGTATCTCCAAAAAAACCACAAACAAAGGGGCCTAATGCACCACCGGTGTTAATCCCCATATAAAATATGGTATAGGCAGAATCAATTCTTTTATCTCCTCTCGGATACAATTGTCCAACCAAACTTGATATATTAGGTTTGAAAAAACCATTCCCTGCAATCATACAACCCAAACCTGAATAAAATAAAATAGCAGATAAGTCCGCATTTTGATAAAAACTGCCGCAACCAAAAAGTATAAATTCCCCAATCGCCATCACGAGCCCTCCAGCGATAATGGAACGGTTATTTCCCCAATATCTATCAGCGATATAACCACCTAATAAAGGCGTCAAATAAATCAAACCTGTATAACTACCATACACTTGAGAAGCAAAAACCTTGTCAAAAAGTAAAGCCTTGGTTAAAAACAATACCAAAATGGCACGCATGCCATAATAGTTAAATCGTTCCCACATTTCAGTTGCAAATAAGACATACAAGCCTTTTGGATGTTTTAGCGAAGCTGTTGACATAATCAATTTGTTATTTAATTGCCTCAAATTAATAAAATCCCTTCAATAAATTTTACTTTCGTGGTGCAATCAAACGAATTATGAATATTTTATTAATTGGCGCTGGCGGTAGAGAACACGCTTTGGCTTGGAAAATAGCAAGTAGTCACCAATGTGACCAACTATTCATCGCCCCCGGAAACCCTGGTACTGCTTTATTTGGTACCAATTTGCCTATTAAAGTGGGAGATTTTGATGCTTTAAAAACAGCAGCGCTATCTAATAATATTGAAATGATCATTGTGGGTCCAGAAGACCCTTTGGTGAAAGGGATTTTTGATTTTTTTGGGGAAGATGCCGCAACCCAACATATTAATGTGATTGGGCCAAGTGCCCAAGCTGCTCAATTAGAGGGAAGTAAGGCTTTTAGCAAACACTTTATGCAAAGGCACCAAATTCCAACGGCAGGTTATGCTGAATTTACACTTGAAAACTATGAACAAGGAAAGGAATACATCACCAAGCATACATTACCCGTAGTTCTCAAAGCCGATGGCTTGGCCGCTGGAAAGGGCGTTATTATTGCTTTTACCCACCAAGAAGCTATTGAAAGTTTTGAAGAAATGATCCTTAATAAACAATTTGGGGATGCGAGTTCAAAAGTAGTCATTGAGGAATTTTTAACTGGGATTGAAGTCAGTGTTTTTGCTTTAACAGATGGTAAAAATTATAAAATTATAGGCCATGCAAAGGACTACAAACGAATAGGCGAAGGCGATACCGGGCTTAATACGGGTGGTATGGGTTGTGTAAGTCCAGTCCCATTCATGGATGATGCCTTTATGCAAAAAGTGGAGGAGCGAATTATTAAACCTACGATTCAAGGTATTCATGAAGAAAATATGACTTATAAGGGTTTCGTATTCTTTGGGCTGATGAATCAAGGAGGCGACCCCTATGTAATAGAATATAATTGCCGATTAGGAGACCCAGAAACGGAAGTAATTCTACCCCGTTTACAAACCGATTTAGTGAGCTTATTAGCAGCGGCCGATAATGGCACTTTAGAAGATGTCAATATTGAATACCATAATGCAAGTTTTGCAACCGTTATGGCAGTGAGTGGCGGTTACCCTGGTGCTTACAAAAATAATTTTATCATTACTGGTATTGAAGAAGCAAAGTTATTGCCTGATATCCATGTATTTCAAGCTGGCACTAGCTTTCATGAAAACGCCGTAGTTACAAGTGGTGGTCGAGTTTTAACTGTCACTGCAAAAGGAACCAACTTACAAGAGGCTGTCTTAAAAGCAAAAAATGGTTTGTCTAAGATCCATTTTGATGGCATGTATTTCAGGAAAGATATTGGGTTTGAATTTCCATAAATTTTTACTTGAAAATTCTTTTTTGATTCATTTGTAAAAAGCTTTGTATTTCGGTAATTTTAGTTGAATTTTGCTACATTCAACTAGTATTATTCAAATAACGATTTACAATGGGCATATTTAACTTTTTTACACAGGAAATAGCAATGGACTTAGGTACTGCTAATACCCTTATCATTCACAATGATGAAGTTGTAGTGAATGAACCTTCTATTATTGCTTTGAACAGAAATAATATGAAGGAAGTTTTAGGCGTAGGTAAAAAAGCATTGCTTATGCATGAAAAAACGCATGAAAGTATAAAAACAGTGCGTCCATTAAAAGATGGTGTTATTGCCGACTTCAACGCTGCTGAATTAATGATTCGCGAGTTGATGAAAATGATTTATCCAAAGAAGCCTTTATTTCCTCCGAGTTGGAGAATGGTTATTTGTATTCCTTCTTCCATTACTGAGGTTGAAAAAAGAGCGGTGCGTGATAGTGCAGAACAAGCAGGTGCTAAGGAAGTGTATATGATTCATGAACCGATGGCTGCAGCTTTAGGAATTGGTATTGATGTGGAAGAACCTGTTGGAAATATGATTATTGATATTGGAGGTGGTACAACTGGTATAACAGTTATTGCATTAGCTGGAATTGTTTGTGATCAAAGTATTCGTATTGCAGGTGATGAATTTACTGCAGATATTATGGAAGCATTAAGAAGATATCATAGTTTATTAATTGGGGAGCGTACTGCGGAACAAATTAAAATTCATGTAGGTGCTGCATTAAAAGATTTAGACAGCCCACCAGATGACATGCCAGTAAATGGACGTGATTTAGTAACTGGTATACCAAAACAAATTATGGTAAGCTACCAGGAAGTTGCGGAAGCATTAGATAAAAGTATTTTCAAAATAGAAGAAGCAATTTTGAAGGCGTTGGAAACAACACCTCCTGAATTAGCTGCAGATATTTATCGTCGCGGTTTGTATTTAACCGGCGGCGGTGCATTATTACGTGGTTTGGATAAGCGTTTGAGTTCAAAAATTAAATTACCAGTACACATTGCCGAAGATCCACTTAAAAGTGTGGTGCGCGGAACAGGTATTGCATTGAAGAACTACCAACGATTCCCATTCATCATGAGATAAAAGATTTATTTAATCAACGATTATAAAGGCGATCACCATTGAAGAATATCATTGGGTTCATAAGACAAAATTTTACTTTTTTTACTTTTTTGATACTACAAATTGTATCATTAGTGATGTTATCTTCCTATAGCAAATCACACCAAACATTTTTTGGCGGAATGACCAATCAGGTAATTGGCGATATTAATACCAGATATAATAATTGGTCCTACTTTTTCAGATTAAAAAAGACGAACACTTTACTGGCTGCTGAAAATGTTGCGCTTCGTAACCAACTAGCACAAAATTTTGTTCCATTTGATACTACAAAAAAATCGGGTACATTAATCTTACGCAAGGACAGTCTTGAAAAAACTAGAAAGTTTTATTACTACCCAGCAAAAGTGGTTGGCAATACATTTACGCTCCAAAAAAATTACATTACTATTGAGCGTGGTGCTTTGCAAGGCGTTAAAAAGGATATGGCTGCCATTAGCCCAGATGGAAGTATTGTGGGTATTGTGGTTGAAGTGAATGACAATTATAGTAAAATAATGAGCTTGCTTCATCGCAATAGCAAAGTGAGTGCCATGTTGAAACGCGATAAGGTAGCGGGTACTGTTGAATGGGATGGAAGTGACCCTGATATTTTAACTTTAAAAAATATTTCAAAAAGTGCTGCGCCTAAAATAGGTGATTCAGTTTTAACGAGTCCTTATTCAGCAAGTTTCCCTGCGCAATTGATGCTTGGCCGTGTTACAAAAGTAGTGGTTGATCCAGCAAGTAATTTTTTGACTTTGGAATTAAAATCTGCTACTAACTTTTACAATTTAGAATTTATCTACTTGGTTGAAAATAAAAGGATGAACGAGCAATTAGAGGTAGAAAAAAATAAAACACCCAATGAATAGTTTTATTAAAAATAGTATCCGTTTTATATTATTTCTACTCGTGCAAGTGGTTATCTTAAAAGAAGTGCCCCCCCTTCATCAATTTATTACGCCCTACTTATATTTTATATTTATTTTATGGCTGCCCTTCGGTACAAGCAGGTTATCCATTACCTTTTTAGGTTTTTTGATAGGTTTTGTTTTGGACTTATTTTCAAGCACGCCTGGCTTACATGCTGCAGCTTGCGGATTAATGGCATATGTACGTCCAAGTATTTTGAATTTATTATTAGCACAAGAGGCCTCCGAGGAAGTGAATAAAGAACCGAGTATCGGCACTATGGGTTGGGGACCCTATTTATTTTATGTATTTGTATTAACTTTTATTCATCATTTTTATTTAGTACTGCTAGAATGGTTGCAATTTGGCAGTTTCGGATACTTTTTAGGAAAAGTAATTACCACAAGCATCATGAGTGTTGTTTTGATTTTTTTAGTTGAACTTTTAATGAACCGACGAAAACTAAAAAGATAGTGCATGTCCGTATATAATCAAAACAGGGGTGGTATTATTCAAATTATTATTGGGATTATATTTACTATTCTTATTGTGCAACTTATCAGCTTGCAAATTTTTTCATCAAAATATAAATTAGCTGCAGATAATAACGCGATATATCGAAAAATCATTTACCCGGATCGTGGCATCATTTATGATCGCAAAAAAAAGGCAATGTTGGAAAACACCATTAGTTACGATTTAGTGGTGATCCCGAATGAAGCAAAAGGTGTAGATACAAATATGCTTTGCCAAATTTTAAAAATTGACAAAGCAACCTATTCAAAAAGAATTATTGAAGCGATTATAAAAAACACAAGAGTAAAAGCAAGTGCTTTTGAACCTTTTTTATCTGCAGAAACCTATGCGCAATTAAATGAAAACCTATATCGCTTTCCTGGTTTTACTTTATCTGAACGTAGTATTCGATCCTACCCTTACAATACAGCAGCGCATGTTTTAGGATATGTTGCGGAAGTGGACGTGAACTTTTTACAAAAACATGCCGCTGAAGGATATGAAATGGGTGATTATGCAGGCATGACTGGACTAGAGCGATTTTATGAACCTATTTTAATGGGACAAAGAGGGGTAACCAGATTCTTAAGAGATAATAAAGGGAAAATACAAGGCGCCTATGAAAAAGGTATTTATGATACCCTAGCTATTGCAGGTCGTAATATATTCACGAGCATGGATGTGGAAGTGCAACAGTTAGCTGAAAAACTATTACAACATAAAATTGGAAGCGCTGTTGCCATCAATCCAAAAACAGGCGGTATTATTGCCATGGCTTCAAGCCCAGGGTATAATCCAAATTTGTTAACCGGGAACCAACGAAGAAAAACAATTGGTAGATTATTATTAGATACCGCGCGCCCCATATATAACCGTGCCATAAAAGGGCAATATCCCCCAGGCTCAACTTTTAAACCAATGGGTGCTTTGATTGCATTAGACGAAGGTTTAATCACACCCGATTATGGATATAATTGCCGTGGTTCTTATGGCGCTTGCGGTGATCCGCGTAAATGTGAACACCACAATCCTGGTCATGCAGCTAACTTACAATTGGCATTGGCCTACTCTTGTAATTCTTACTTTTTACAAGTATTTAGAATGGCGATTGATAACCCACAATACCACAATGCAAAAAAAGGATATTTAAAATGGAAAGAATATATGAATGCATTTGGCTTTGGAAAAAAATTAGGTGTGGATTTGCCAAGTGAAAACAGAGCCAATATTCCTGACACTGCACAATACAGCCGAGATTTTGGCGGTGCCAAATATTGGAACAGTTGTTATATGCTCACCTTGGGTATTGGTCAGGATCGTATGACAGCGACACCGCTTCAATTAGCCAATGCAATGGCCTATCTGGCAAATTCGGGATTTTATTACACACCCCATTTTGTGGATAGTATCGAAAACGAAGATGAAGAAGATAAGTTGATGCTTGAAAAATACAGAACTAAAATTGAAGTAACTAAAATTGCAAAACAATATTTTGATGTTATCAAAGAAGGCATGCATGATGTTACAGTGATTGGTACTGCTGCATTTATCAAAGTGCCTGGACATGATTTTTGCGCTAAAACTGGTACTGCCCAAAACCCACATGGAAAAAATCACTCTTTATTTGTATGTTTTGCCCCAAAAGAAAATCCCACAATTGCAGTAGCCGTAGTGGTGGAGAATGCGGGTTATGGTGCTACTTGGGCGGGGCCTATTGCGGGACTCATGATGGAAAAGTATTTAAACGATACTTTAACCACTGAAAGTAAATTGAAAGCAGAAAATTTATCTAATGTGGACTTAATGCCTGCCGCCATTAAAAGCTGGTATGTTCGTAATAACAAAACAGAAATGCTAACCCCATTTGAGTATAACAATGATGAGCTCGCTGATGTATGGGATATGGAAATGTTATCTGAAATTGCACCGACGAAACTAGCATTGGACACGCCAAAAAAAATGGACACCCTCCCTGTAACACCCCCATCCAAACCAGTACCTTCACGCAAGGTAAGTAAGGAAACGGCACTTGACCCATTACAAAAAAAGAAAAAAGTAACTGCGAAAAAAAATGGTAAACTATAACAATAATAATTTTTCAAAGGGGACCGACTTCGCGGTAATATTATTATATGTAATAATGGTTGCTATTGGTATTTTATGCATTTTCATGGTGGAGTATAACCCAAATTTAAATTGGAGTAACTCTTTTTTAACAGCGAAGACGAATTATAGCAAGCAAATCTATTTTGCGATATTTTGCGCTTTCATTGCCATTTTTATCCTGCTCATGGATAGTAAGGTGTTTACTGCACTATCGAATGTTTTGTATGTTTTAGGAATATTATTAATGCTGGCTACTTTTGTTTTAGGAAAGGATATCAACGGATCTAAAAGCTGGATACCGATTGCAGGCGGCTTTAATTTACAACCTGCAGAATTATGTAAAATATTTACTGCATTAATACTAGCTAAGTTTATTTCAAAACCCGAAACCGACTTTTCTAAATTAAAATCGCACCTGATTGCAGGCGCCATGATTATACTACCTGCTATTTTATCTGTGATGCAACATGAGCTAGGCTTAGCATTAGTATATAGTGCTTTTATATTTGCCATGTATAGAGAAGGACTTCCTCCTATTATTTTAGTGGTATTGCTATCATTTGCCATCTTAGTGATAGCTACTTTGTTATTAGATCCCACCATACTATCTATAATTATTTCCGTGATAGCTGGATTATTTATTATCAATCTGATTAAAAAATTCAAACGAAATAAAAATTCAATATTAGTCATTATATCTATTTGGGCGATTTGTTTTGGAACAATTAAATACATTGTTCCTTATATGTTCAATAATGTTTTTGAATGTTACCAAAGCACGCGTATATACAGCATGATGGGTAAGGAATATGATTGTAGCCAAAATGTAAAATCAGCTAACAAAACCACGGTAAATAAAAAAGCAGCACGCAAGCCAGATGACTATAATGTGAAACAAAGTAAGATAGCTATAGGATCTGGTGGATTTTGGGGAAGAGGTTTTTTAAAGGGAACACAAACCAGAGGAAAATATGTACCCGCACAACATACAGATTTTATTTTCACGTCACTTGGAGAGGCTTTTGGTTTTGTGGGAACTTTTATTTTTCTTGGTTTGTATTTGTTTTTTCTGTTTCGATTGATAAGAATTGCCGAAAGGCAAAGAAGTACTTTTTCAAGAGTTTACGCTTACAGCGTCGTGGGCATCTTCTTTTTCCATATTGCTGTTAATATAAGCATGTGCATTGGATTGTTTCCAGTTGTAGGTATTCCTTTACCATTAATCAGTTATGGCGGATCCTCCTTACTCACGTTTACAGTACTTGTTTTTATATTATTAAGATTAGACGCCGACAGGCAGATGGTACTGCGTTAATCACTATTTTTATACCATGCGTATTTATCCTTTATCTGAGGGCAGTTTTTCAATTGATAGTACAAAAGTGTTTATTCCCTTTGAAGGGGATATTCAAAACAGACCTCCAGGAAGTATTTTGGTACAAGTACAGCCCTTTGTTGTCGTAACCGAAAACGATATTATTTTATTGGACACGGGTCTTGGCTATTTTAACAACCAAGGCATACTTCAAATACATACTAATTTAATGGCCATTGGAATTGACCCTTCCAGTGTGACCAAAGTTTTTCTGAGTCATTTACACAAGGATCATTCAGGAGGCATTAGTTACTTGCACCCCCAACATCAGGAACGATTTATCAGCTTTCCTTATGCAACCTATTATATACAAAAATGTGAATATGATTTAGCCTTACAATCAAAAAGTGCTTCCTATATTGCTGATCAGATAAAAATATTGGAAGAATTTAGCAAGGTTCAATGGCTCACACAGGAGGAAGGAATGATTGAAGATTTGATTCATTACAAAATTACAGGTGGACATAGTTTATATCATCAAGTGTGTTGGATTAAAGAACAGGAAGAAATCCTATTTTTCGGTGCTGATGTAGCACCGCAATTGCAGCAAATGAAATCAAGGTTTGTGGCCAAGTATGACCTGGATGGTAAATTAGCCATGGAATGGCGACAACAATGGTGGGAAAAGGGACAAAAAGAAAATTGGACCTTTGCTTTTTATCATGATATCAAAGTACCAACATACAAAGCATTGTAACTGACTAAAACGAACATTCATTAGGAATCAATACAGACAAGGGTTTCAGAGAATCTAACTTTATTTGTACTACCTTTATAGTACAATAGTATGCCAACAAGCGCTCATAATTACGCAATTCAATTCAGAAAAAACGTTTCTGACAAATACATTATTTATAATAGTTTATTTGCAGCACTCCCATATTCAGGCGTAGCCAATGTGGGTGCATTATTACCCATTTTATTGCAAACCTGCGAAGAAGGATTTAGTAAGGACAAATCTCCGATCGAAATTGTGGACTATTTTTTCAAACAACATACCTATGTTGCATCTGAAGAAGAAAAAATAGATCACCTTTTTAAGTATGTTCAATATATTGAAAGACAAGTGGTACTTTTTGATGCCATTGAAGATGCCGCATTTATTAGTGTCAATGAAGTAGATGGAATCGGAAGTTTAAAAGCACTCATTAGAGATGCTGAATTTTTAGATAACACGGATGCATTAAGAAAGAAGTTAGAAAAATTCAAAGTCCGTCTTGTATTAACAGCACACCCCACACAATTTTATCCAGCAAATGTGCTAGGTATCATTCACGATATGGGCGAAGCTATAGGCAAAAATGATTTTAATACCATTAATCAATATATTCAGCAATTAGGGCTTACTCCTTTTTTTAATAAAAAGCAACCCACACCTACCGATGAAGCATTGACTTTGATGTGGTATTTGGAAAATGTTTTTTATCATTCGGTTGGCAATATTTACAGCACCATTATTAGAGAAGTTTTTGATAATAAATATGAAGGCGAAAATCCATTTATAGAATTAGGCTTTTGGCCTGGCGGTGATCGGGATGGCAATCCATTTGTAAATGGGGAAACCACTTTGAATGTTGCCAAGGCTTTACGAAGTAGTATCATTGTATGTTATTATAGAGATATAAGAAAGCTAAAACGAAAATTAACTTTTTCTGGCGTAGATGTACTAGTCAATGAATTGGAAGCAAAATTATATGAAAATGTTTTCAGACCCGATGAAGCAAAGCCTATTTCAACGAATGAAATTATTGATTGTCTTAACAAGATTAAAAACATCATCATCGAAGGCAATTATTCCTTATACTTATCAAGACTAGAAGGCTTGATGCATAAAGTAAAATTATTTGGCACCCATTTTGCATCATTAGATATTAGACAGGACAGCAGAGTGCATCATGCTGTTTTAATGGATGTGCATCAAACGCTATTAAAAATAGATGGGAAAGGCATTTTACCAAGTGATTACAATAAGCTAGATAGCAAGGCTCAAATGAATGTTTTAGCTACATTAGTTGGGCATTTAAACCCTGCTGATTTTAAGGAAACGATCACTAAGGATACCCTTGAAAGTATTTATGCTATTGCCACTGTTCAAAAAATGAACGGCATACAAGGATGTCATCGCTATATTATTAGCAATTGTCAAACTGCTATGAATGTAATGGAATTATATGCATTATGTAGGCTTTGTGGATGGGACGCTCATTTATCTAACTTAGATATTGTACCCTTATTTGAAACGATTGAAGATTTAACCAATGCTGAAGAAATTATGTCTATTTTATATAATAACCCATTATACAAAATACATTTACAAAATAGACAGGCGCAACAACCCATCATGTTAGGATTTAGTGATGGGACCAAAGACGGAGGTTATTTACAAGCCAATTGGAGTATTTATCAAGCAAAAGAAACACTGACTAAAATTTCAAGAGTAAATAACATTGTGGTTAAGTTTTTTGATGGCCGTGGCGGACCACCTTCAAGAGGCGGCGGGAAAACGCATCAATTTTATGCATCCATGGGCAACCAAATAGAAAATGAAGAAATTCAATTAACGGTACAAGGTCAAACCATCACCTCTAATTTTGGAACCATCCAATCGGCACAATTTAATATTGAGCAGTTATTGAGTGCTGGGATTAGTAATGAAATTTTCGCCAATGCCAAACTTCAATTAAGTGAAAAAAACAGGGCGCTATTGCAAGAACTTGGTCATATCAGCTATGTTAGCTACCAGCAATTAAAAGAGAATCCACTTTTTCTTCCTTATTTACAAAAGTTTAGTCCACTTAATTATTATGGTAAAAGTAATATTGCGAGTAGGCCTACCAAAAGAGGATTGAAAAATGAACTTAGCTTTTCCGATTTAAGGGCCATCCCATTTGTAGGTAGCTGGAGTCAACTTAAACAAAATGTACCTGGTTATTATGGCGTAGGCACCGCATTGCAAGTGCTAAAGGAAAAAGGACTTTGGAATGAGGTCGTCTCCTTATTTAATACCAGTTCCTTTTTTAGAACTCTGATTGATAATAGTATGATGAGTATGGTGAAATCAAACTTTGCCATCACAAAATATATCGAAAATGACCCAACATATAATGCGTTTCGTCAAACGATTAAAGATGAGTTTACATTAACTACCCAATTATATTTAGAATTAAATAAGTGTAATAGTTTAATGGAAAAAGATACTTTGGCAAAACACTCCATTTTACTAAGAGACCGTATTGTACTTCCCTTACTTACGATACAACAATATGCACTTTGCAAAGTACAAGAGTCGCCCATTGACAAAAACTTAAAAGAAGCCTACGAAAAATTAGTAACCCGAACTATGTTTGGGGTAATTAATGCAGCTCGAAATTCAGCATAATAGTATAATTAAACTGGACCTACATTATCTTTCCATTGCCATAAATGCAAACAAGCATACGTTCTATAAGGGGCCCAGGAAAGCGATTTTTTTAACATTTTTATTTTTAAGTCTTTTTTAGAATCAAACTTAATTTTATATAATTTGATCATGGCTTGCTGTATACCTAAATCATCTACCGCAAAAACATCTTCCTGCCCCAAACTAAACATGAGTAGCATTTCCACAGTCCACCGCCCTACCCCTTTTATTTGAGTAAGTAAAGCAATCACTTGATCCGGCGGTAGGGTATATAACTGTTTATCGGTCACCTTGTTTTCAATAAAAAAAGCAGCAACGTTTTGTACATAACTTACTTTTGAATTACTTAAACCAATTCCCCTTAACACCATTGGATCGGTGGCTAATACTTGCGCGCAAGAAGGTTCTTTGCCTCCATACAAATCCAAGAAACGCAAAAATATAATTTTCGCCACCTTGGTACTTAATTGTTGGCTAATAATACTCGCTATTAAACGAATGGGGGTATTTTTTCTTTTTTTTAAGACATGGGTATCTACCGCTAAAAGCGTTGCTAATTTTATATCTTTTTTTAAATGCGCCTTGTAGGTCATAGCCACAAATTAGGGAGATTTATTTATTTATCTTAACTTTTGACTGAATTCAAAACAATTTTATGAAAAATTATCTCATTTTAATCGCCATTTTATTTACGCAAAATATAATTGCACAAAATGTTAATACGACAAAACAGGAAGTAAATATTGATGTTACCATCACCTATGAAAATGAGCAAGACAATATAAAAGCTATTCTAGCAATTTTACAAAATCAAACTGTTGCTTGGAATAAAGGCGATTTGGATGCATTTATGGTGGGTTATTGGAAAAGTGACAGCTTAGTATTTATGGGGAAATCGGGGCCCACCTATGGTTATAAAAATACCTTAGCTAATTATAAAAAAAACTATCCCGATGCTAGCCTTATGGGCAAATTACATTTTGACATTGTAAGTATTAAATCTTTAGGTAAGAACTACTTTTTTGTCATAGGAAAATGGTTTCTACAACGCAGTGTTGGCGATGTAAATGGGGTGTATAGTTTGGTATTTAGAAAAACCAAAGCTGGATGGAAAATTATTTCCGACCATAGTAGTTAAAGGTAACAAAGCCCTTGTTCCACTGTCTAATATTCATCAAATTTAACGGGGGTTTTCCATAGCCGATACAGGCCATACATGAAGGCAACAAAACTTCCGATTAAGTAAATATAAAATAAGATATTACTTAACCGCCAATGCTCTTTTATAAATGCATAGCCCAGCATAATACCCAAGGTGGAATTAGAAAACATCCATAACAAAGTAAAGCCAATGCTATAGGTTATTTTATTTAAAAATGCCATGACTTGTGGATCCATCTTAATGTAATGGGTATGTTAAATACAATGAAATAATATTCAAAAAATTAATCTAAACTTTGTTTGTTTGCTGCTGCAGCTTTCAATATTCTGTCAAATTGCGCAGGTGTTAAATCATTATAAAAATAATAAACTGGATCCACCTTAACACCTCTTTTGATAACTTCATAATGACAATGCGGACCCGTACTTTTTCCTGTGCTACCAATATAACCAATCACTTCGCCCCTTTTAACGGCCTGTCCCACTTTTGCTTTTACGCGTACCATATGTCCATATAAAGTTTGATAGCCATAGCCATGATTGATCACCACTTTGTTTCCATAACCATCACTGTTAAATCCTGCTGCCTGTACTACCCCATCTGCAGTTGCATAAATGGGCGTTCCTGAAGGTGCTGTAAAATCAAGTCCTGCATGTAAACGATAGTCCTTATATAAAGGATCAATTCGATAACCATAACCAGAAGCAATTCGATTTAAATTTTTATTGCTAACCGGCTGTATGGCAGGTATTGCCCTTAATAATTTTTCTTTATTTTTTACCATAGCTCCTACTTCCACATAGGACTTATCCTGGAAAGCCGATCGCACACTCAGATTATTTAATTGTGCAATCATATTAGATAACAGGGCCGTGCTTGATAAATTTTGAATCATACGAACCTCCTTCAACGCTTCCATATCCTTTAGGCGCGCACTATCAGGAATTGGACTCGATTCAAATATGGAACGGTAAACTTCATTGTCTCTACTTTCTAATTCAGTCATTTGCAACTCCAATTGCCTAACCCTATCCTGAATAACACTATAACTTGCTCGGTAGCTTTCGTTTTGTTGGCGAAGTAATTTTTCCTTGGGAGAATCAATATATTGAAAAAGTATAGCAACAATAACCACCCCTGTAACAATGGACGCAGCAATAAATCCGAAAAGTTGAAGCAGCCTTACTTTAAGGGGCACTTCCACTTTATCAAACCTGAGCGTGTGGGTATTAAAGTGATATTTAATTTTCTTCATTTGAATTCACCGATTATTTGGCAAGTATAGCCATAAAAAAGCCCCAATTCCTTACCTTTGAGGTCATTAAAAAAAGCAACACAAATATAGCTTTTTAAGATGAACACTGCTTAAAATTCACCGACATGATGACCAGTTCAGAAATAAGACAACAGTTTTTAGATTTTTTTGCTTCTAAAGGCCATGCAATTGTACCCTCGGCTCCTATTGTGGTCAAGAACGACCCTACATTATTGTTTACCAATGCAGGGATGAATCAATTCAAAGATTATTTTTTAGGCAATCAAGTGCCTAGTCATACACGTATTGCGGATACGCAGAAATGTTTACGCGTAAGTGGTAAGCACAACGATTTGGAGGAAGTGGGTGTGGATACCTACCATCATACCATGTTTGAAATGTTGGGCAACTGGAGCTTTGGTGATTATTTTAAAGGCGAAGCAATTGAGTGGAGTTGGGAATTATTGACCAAAGTGTATGGTATTGATCCAGCTAAATTATATGTTTCAGTTTTTGAAGGTGACCCCTCCGAAAATTTACCAGCGTCGAGCGAGGCTTTAATGCATTGGAAAAAATGGGTAACTGAGGATAAAATAATTTACGGTAATAAAAAAGATAATTTTTGGGAAATGGGGGATACTGGACCTTGTGGCCCATGTAGTGAAATTCATGTGGATATGCGTTCCGATGAAGAAATTGCAAAAATACCTGGTCGTGATTTAGTCAACAAGGATCATCCACAAGTAATTGAAATTTGGAACAATGTATTTATTCAATACAACCGAAAAAAAGATGGTAGCTTGGAAGCACTTCCCAATAAACATGTGGATACGGGGATGGGATTTGAAAGATTAGTTAGAGTGATCCAAAATAAAAAAAGCAATTACGATTCTGATGTTTTTACAGGGACCATTGATGCTGTAGCACAAATCACAGGAAAACAATATGACTTTAGCGATAGTAAACAAGCTGTAGCATTTCGAGTTTTAGCCGACCATATCAGAGCAATTGCATTTACCATTGCAGACGGACAGTTACCTGCAAACACAGGAGCTGGTTATGTTATTAGAAGAATTTTAAGAAGAGCAGTTCGTTATTATTACTCTTACTTGGACTACAAGCAACCCTTATTACACCAACTCATGCCCTTATTGGCAAAACAATTTGAAAATGTTTTTCCTGAATTAACTGGGCAATTAGATTTTGTAACCAAAGTTGTGAAAGAAGAAGAGGAAGGATTTTTAAGGACATTGGAAAAAGGATTAAAGCGCATTGATGATATTGTAAAAACGCATCAAAAAGGAGCAACCATTGAAGGCAAATTAGTTTTTGAGTTATTTGATACTTTTGGATTCCCAGTGGATTTAACTAGGTTAATTGCAAGTGAAAATGATTTGCTCATAGATGAAGCAGGATTTGAAAAGGAAATGTTGCAACAAAAAAACAGAAGTCGTGCAGCTACAGCCATTGACACTGGTGACTGGATACAAGTAACGGAAGATGCGGAGACTAAATTTGTTGGGTATACACAAATGGAAACAAATAGTACCATCATTAAATACCGACATGTAAAAGCAAAAGGGAAAGAAGCATACCAATGGGTATTGAGCGAGACCCCTTTTTATGCCGAAAGTGGTGGACAGGTGGGTGATTGCGGTACGTTAACTTTTGAAGATGGTACGATATTAGAAGTAACGGATACAAAAAAAGAGAATAACCTATTTATTCATTTTACAGATACGATTCCAAATGTAATTGGCGAAAAAGTAAAAGCACAAGTGGCTATTACGCAAAGAAAAAATACGACACTTCATCACTCGGCAACACATTTACTACATGCAGCCTTAAGAAATGTATTAGGAAAGCATGTTGCACAAAAAGGTAGCTTGGTCAATGCAGAACAACTTCGTTTTGACTTTTCTCATTTTGCTAAAATGACCCCAGAAGAAATAAATGCAGTCACTATTTTAGTGAATGAAAAAATAAAAGCAAATATTCCAGTGGTGATTAATGAAATGGACAAAGCAGATGCTATTCAATTGGGCGCCATGGCTTTATTTGGAGAAAAATACGGAGATAAAGTTCGGGTAGTTGTGATGGATCCTACCTACTCTATTGAGTTATGCGGTGGAACACATGTGGGTCACACAGGCGAGATTGGTCACTTTATTTTAAAGGCGGAAGCTTCTGTTGCAGCTGGCGTAAGAAGGATTGAAGGCGTGGTTGGTGAAGCTGCGGAACTATTTTTAAAGGAAGGAAAAGAAAAATTACACAAACAAATTGTACAACTATCTGAAGCATGTGTAAGTATTGCTTCAAAAATAAATACCCAATTTAACGCACCTGACTGGAATGAAAATTCAAGCAGTGATATTTTAAATGATGTCATCGCTTCATTACAAACAAGTCAAAAAGAATTATCCAAAAAATTGGAAAGTCAGGAAGCTTTATTAGTCAATGAATTATTTGAAAAATATAGTGATGCATTTATTGCAGTAAATGATACACAATTTTTAGGGGTGCAATTACAATTAGGCAGTGCTGATCATTTGAAAAAACTAGCACAACAACTGAATGCCTTACACCCTAATTCCGTAGTTGTATTGACTAGTAAAGTGGAAGAAAAGGCAAATGTAGTATTAGCAATTAGCGAATCCCTCGTCAACCAAAAAAACTGGCAGGCACCTCAAATTATCAAAGAAAAAATTGCCCCATTAATTAAAGGCGGTGGTGGAGGGCAAAAAACAATTGCAAGTGCTGGCGGGCAAGATAACACACAGCTTGACAAAGTGATTGACTTTATAAAAGCCATGCTCTAATTGAACTATCTAACTAATAATCAAAGCCTTATCAATATTTGATAAGGCTTTATTTTTTGGAGCTGCGAATATAAATCTTCAAATTGACTAAAATTTAACATTTGCGAATTGTTTCGTAGTTAATTAAATTCCCTACATTTGTTCTATAAATACCTATTTATTTAAAATTAAAAATATGATCAAGCAAGTAAGCAGTTTTTTAATTTTGTGTTTAATTACACAAATAAGTTTTGCGCAAACAAGTGAAACACAAAACTTAAAATTAGATCTTAAAAAGCCAACAGTAGTGGTTGTAAAAGGCAATAAGAAAGACACAAGTATTATGGTGAAAGGAGAAACACCTTTATACATTGTGGATGGCAAGGAGATGAAGAATGTTAACGAAATTTCTCCTACTGATATTGAAAAAATTGATGTTTTAAAAGGAGCCTCTGCAACTGCTTTATATGGTAAGAAAGGAGAAAAAGGCGTTGTTGTTATTACGACCAAAAAGAAAAATAAGGCTTCCGACAACAAGGATGATAAAGCGCTAAAGGAAGTCACAGTTAAAGTCCTAACCAAAGAAGGAAAAGGCTTAAAAAATAACACAGGAGATAAAAAAGAAAACAGTGAACTTACAGAAGAGCGAGTGAACGTATTAATTGATGGAGATAAAATTATCATCAATGGAGAGGAAGTAGCAGAAGATGATCCTAGAATTAATGGCCAAGGTAAAAATGGCGTGATTTTAAAAAGAATGGGAACACTTGGTAAGAATAGTAAAGGAAATAAATTGGTGGAAGGCAAGCCATTGGACATGAATGGCGAGTTAGATGTGAATGGTTTTACTTTTGTACCCCCTGCTCAAAGTAACGCCGCTTTTTTGGGTGTGATATCAGAAGACAATGAATCGGGCGCTAAAATTAATGAAGTTAGTGAAGGAAGTCCAGCAGAAAAAGCAGGCCTTAAGAAGGATGATATTATTACTAATGTTAACGACGAAAAAATTACAGGGCCAAAAGATTTGTATGAAGCTATTGGCAAATACAAGCCATCCGATAAAATACAAATTAGTATTTTAAAGAATGGTGCTAAGATAAAATTAACTGCCGAACTAGAAAAAAATAAAGCCCAATCATTTAGTTACAGTGTGCCTAATGGAGGTATGACTATCGAACCTAACTGGACTCCAAACGCACCTAGAGGTAGGGGTAATAATGGATCACAAAGATTTGGTTTTGAATTTCCACAAATGCCAGAGTTAAATAATTTATTCGGTAATATCGAAAAACCAAAGTTAGGCATCAGTGTGGAAGATATTGAAGAAAACGAGGGCGTGAAAATTTCATCAGTGAGTGAAAATTCACCAGCTGCAAAAGCAGGACTAAAAGAAGATGATATAATCACCGAAGTGAATGATAAAAAAGTGAAAGATGTGGATGGGATTAAGCCAATCATCAAAGGGGCCACTGAAGGCACAGTTTTCAAATTTAATATTACAAGAAATGGTAAAAAGAGTGTGATTGAAGTGAAAATTCCAAAGAAGCTTAAAACAGCCGATTTGTAAGGCAGTAAATGTAAATCACACAACCGCCCCGACGCTTACGGATAAAACAGTAAGTTTCGGGGTGTTTTTTTTAGTTTACTTTAAGTAAAAATTAAGCCCCAAATAATTGTACTTTTGCTGCATGGGAAATGCGGAAAAATATGAAGCTGTCATTGGCTTAGAGATTCATGCACAATTAGCAACACAGAGCAAGTTGTTTTGTGGTGATGCTACTGCCTTTGGCGCTGAACCCAATAGCCATATTAGCCCAATCACCATGGGGCATCCTGGAACCCTGCCTAAAACAAATGTGAAGGCAGTCGAATATGCCATTAAACTAGGTATTGCCTGTGGTTCTCGTATTGAAAACAATAATTACTTTGCACGTAAAAATTATTTTTACCCCGACTTACCCAAGGGCTATCAAATTACACAACATACCACACCTATTTGTGTGGGAGGTGCAATTACAATTAAAGGAGAAGCTAGCGATAAAATAGTACAACTAAATAGGATTCATTTGGAGGAAGATGCAGGGAAAAGTATTCATGATGTTTCAGAATTAGACACTTACATTGATTTAAATAGAGCAGGCACTCCCCTAGTGGAGATGGTTACAGAACCCTGTATCCACTCAGCGCAAGAAGCTTTTTTGTTTGTAACTGAAGTTCGTCGTTTAGTAAGATGGATTGGTGTTTGTGATGGCAATATGGAAGAAGGTAGTTTGCGCTGTGATGCAAACATTTCCATCAGATTGAAGGGAGATACAAAATTAGGTACCAGGGTAGAAGTCAAAAATTTAAACTCAATTCGAAATATAAAAAAAGCTATTGAGTTTGAAATTGACAGATTAATTCAAATTACAGAAACTGGTGGTACCATATTACAACAAACAAGAAGTTTTGATGCAAATAATGATACAACTTTTTCAATTAGAGACAAGGAAGATGCAAATGATTACAGGTATTTTCCTGATCCTGACTTGGCGCCATTTCAATTAACAGAACAATATATTAAAGACATTGAAAATACGATGCCTGTATTACCAGGCGTATTGAAAAAAAGATGGAAAGATGCCTATGCTTTATCAGATTATGACGTGGAGCAACTATGTGAAAATAAAGAAGAAGCTGATTTTTATGCTGCATGGACAAAGCAAACCAATCAATTCAAATCAGCAGCAAACTGGATAATAGGGCCGATCAGAGCCTACTTGAATGAAAATAATGCGAGCTACCAAACACTCCTACCCTATATCCCCTATTTAGTTGAACTACTAGATTTAGTCGCAAGTAACCAATTAAATTTTTCAGTGGCAAGTGGAAAAGTTTTTAAAGCAGTGATGCAACAGATGCAATCTCCCACGGAATTTGCCAAAAGTAATAACTTATTACAATCTAATTCAAGTGATGAGATGGAAGCCTGGGTAGATCAGGTTTTATTGATGCATCCTGAAAAAATAATTGAATATAAAAAAGGTAAAAAGGGACTAATTGGTCTATTTACTGGTGAAGTAAAAAAACTAAGTCAAGGAAAGGCCGACCCTAAAATTACCATGCAGCTATTAGAACAAAAATTGAAATAATAAAATCATTTATAAAAAAAACGATATGCTTTCAAAATTAATTATCTCAGGGTTGCTCGGTTGTACACTTTTAATTGCAGGGTGCAAAATAAATGAAAGTGGTGGTAATTTTACCGTATCAGGGAATATAAAAAATGCAGAAAATCAAAAATTGCTTTTGCAAGAAGTTCCTTATGGTGGCAAACCGATTATTACCTTAGATTCAATCACCATTGATAAAGCAGGAAATTATGAATTTCAGTTTATTGCTAAACAAGAAGGTATTTACCGCTTGGCTACAGACAAAGAATTCGAAATCATTTTCATCAACGACGAGGACAATATTAAAATTAGCGCAGATGCAGCAAATTATTCCACTTATACTGTGAAGGGGTCTGATGGCACATCTAATTTATTTGATTTTTTAAAACAATACAGACAAAAAGATTCTTCCTTGTTTGCAACCTTGTACAATTTAGATGCACTCCAAAAGCAAAACGGGAAAGACAGCACTATCTTCTGGTTACAAAAACAAAAAGTTGATAAGATAAAAAACTTAAATGATTTTGTAGAGACCAGTATTAGTAGCGCTACTAGCCCGGCATTCATTTACTACACTTTGGGCTTAGGCTTAAGATCCATGGAATCGGCGAAAATATTGGCATTGGCAAAAGCAGCAGCTGAAAAAACAAAAGCAACACCGTTGATTGAATTTGCGAACTTAATTAATGCACAAGTGCAAGCCAATACGAAAGCTAGTCCATTGACTGCTGGCGAAATGGCCCCTGAAATTGCAATGCAGGATGCCAATGGTAAAATAATTACCCTAAGTAGTTTAAAAGGGAAATATGTATTGGTTGACTTTTGGGCGAGTTGGTGCGGCCCTTGTCGTGCCGAAAACCCCAATGTGGTATTGGCGTATGAAAGGTTTAAAAATAAAAATTTTACCGTTTTAGGCATCTCATTAGATGATAATAAAGCAGATTGGTTGGAAGCAGTTAATAATGACAAATTAAATTGGCTACAATTAAGTGATTTAAAGAAATGGGAAAGTAGCGTAGTAAACACCTACCAAATAGAGGGGATACCATTTAATGTATTAGTGGACCCTGCTGGAAAAATTATTGCAACGGAACTAAGAGGACAAACATTACAAGAAACCTTAGCTAATTTATTTCAATAAGAAATAAGGGAGCAGGAATAAATTGAATTGAAGTGGATGATTACTATTGCAAACCAAATAGTAATCATCCACTTTTTATTTTTGCTTAATAAATGTTTTTATCAATGCAGGCAATAAGATTAAATTAGTTAGCGTACTCACCACTAATGTTAATGAAGTAAGCCATCCTAAAGCCTTGGTGCCACCAAATTCACTAAAACAAAATATCACAAAGCCAGCAACCAATACCATGGACGTATATATAATACTGATCCCAGTATTTTTAATTGTTTGTATTAATGTATTATTGACCTGATAATTTAACCTTGGTAATTCTTGTTTGTAATTCACTAAAAAGCGGATAGTAACATCAATGGCAATACCCAATGCCACACTAAATACTAAAACGGTCGATGGCTTCAATGACACGCCTATCCAACCCATACATCCTGCTGTAATAAGTAATGGCACTATATTAGGAACGAGCGAGCACATGAGAATTGGAAAGGACCTGAATAAAAAAAGCATACAAATTGCAATCAATAAAAAAGCCCAAAAAATGGATTCTCCTAACCCTTTGATTATAAAATTACTTCCTTCTAAAAAAGTTACACTACTCCCTGTAATTTGAACATGATAGTTAGTTGTGTCAAAAATAGCTTGGGTAGCACTATCCATGCGTTTTAAAAATATCGGCAATTGTGCACTACCAATATCTTTCATATTCACACTGATTCTGGTCGCTCTTTTATCTGTATCAATAAATTTACTTAATAAAGCAGTAGGCGATTTTGCTGCGTTAGCTTGGGGTATCGCTTTTTCATCCACTGGCTTTAAATAGGGCGCAATAAAAGCCATCTCTGTGCCAGATGGAACCGAATAGGAATTGGAATCTCCATCATAAAATGCTTGTTTTGCAAATTTGATGCCTTCCATTAAACCCAATGGCTTTCCTAATTCTGGTTGTGTAAGTAAAAATTGCTGAAAAGTTTCAATATGATCCAAGGGCTTTGTACTACGAACTAAACCATTTTTCTTTTTAGTATCAATAACAATTTCTAATGGCATTACACCGCCTGCGTTCTGCTCAAACCATTTTAAATCAGTGTATAATTTATCTTTCTTGGGAAGATCATCAACAATAAAAGCTTCTTTTTTTATTTTTAAAACGCCCGCAATTGAAATCACCACTAAAATTAAAGTGATTCCAAAAACCCATTTCGTATGATTGAAGGTCCAACGTTCAATTTTAACCAACACATGTATTAAATATTTATTGTCTAAGTATTTAGTATGTTTTGGCGTAGGTGGTTTTAGATAGCTAAGCACCGGCGGTATAAAGAATAAACTGATAAAAAACAAAGCCATAATATTAATACCCGATACCCATCCAAACTCTTTCAATAATGGACTTTTGGTTAATGCGAAAACGAAAAATCCAATAGCGGCAGTTATATTACAAAACAAAGTAACAATTCCCATTTTACTGACCATTTGTATAATAGCCGATGAGCGATCATTGGTCTCCTTATAAGCAGTATGATATTTATTTAAAAAGTAAATACAATTAGGTATGCCAATAACTACTACTAATGGGGGTATTAATGCAGTTAATAAGGTAATTTTTTGCCCCATCAAGACCATGGTGCCAAAGCTCCATATAACGCCCATTGCCACTACTGCTAAGCTCATTAAGGTGGCGGGTATTGATCTAAAAAAAAGCAATAACGTTATTGCAGATAATAAAAGTGAGCCTATTAAAAACCATAACATTTCTTTTTTAATACGATCTGCAATAATGGTTCTAATATAGGGCAAGCCACTTAAATGGATGCTTAAATTTGTTTTCGTTGAAAAGGCATTCAGCTTTTCCTCCAATAATCGAATAATCCTTGTTCTAGCACCTGTGTTTATGGAATCAGGTATAAAGCTCACTGCCATGATATATGCATTGCTATCCTTATTGTACAATAAGTTTTTATAAAAGGGTAAGCTTTCAAACTTCTGCGCATCCGCTAATAGTAAACTGTCGCTTTGATAAGGCGCCGAAAATACAGGACGAACATTAAATTTTGTTTCCATACTGTCCTTTTGTATTTCATAGGCAAATGGCACACTTAATACTTCGGTAACTGCAGGGATTTGTTTTATTTGTTGATGCAACTCATGCACCTGATTAAATACTTCCTTGGTGTACATTTTATCGGTGTTAAAGCCCACTACAAGGGTTGCACCATCAATGCCAAATTTTTTAACAAAATCCTTATAAATAACAAACTTAGGATTGTCATCTGGTATTGCTTTCGTAAACTCATAACTCAATTTTACTTGCGCAGCAAAATAGCCCATAACAATGGTGATGACCAATAAAAATGCCAAGCAATATACCTTAAACTTTAAAATGAATTCGGCTAGTTTATGCCACATAGTTTTAATTTAATGTTACCCAACCCAAAAATAAGCTAGTGTTTGTGTAATAATACCAATACCCAACCCAATCGTTAGCTCCTTATTTGTATGATCACTCACCATCATTCTTGCACTAATCACAATACCAGCAATGAATAGTATGGCTATATCCCATATGATATTATTAATTGGATATTTTATCCCAACGAATATTACCGCTGTAAGTAGGCCTCCAATGCCCATGCCATGCAAGCTCACTTTTATAAAATTATTAACAATGAGCCCCAAGGCGCTTGCAATGAAAACACCAAAATAAAAATATTTTAATACGATTGGCTGGTCTGAAAAATTGCGACTTAAATAATACATCCACCAATAAAAAAACATCACAATGACATAGGGAATAATTCGATCCTTTTGTGTTCTTAAAAAAATAGATTCGCTAAATTTTAATCTCCAAAGTAAAAAAACCGCAAATGCAGGAAAAAAAGCGGTTAGCCAAAACACACTGAAAACGCGAAGCTGTAATTGCCAATCGGTAATTCCAACAAATTCAAATGGCACTACTTTAATTAAATATAAAATAAAATAAGTAGGGACAAATAAGGGATGAAAAATAAAGGAAATGATTTGTCCAAAAAATTTAGATAGCTTACCGGGGGAATTGTTTTGCATAAATTAAATTTGATTAAAGTTCCTTTCGCAACCTGGCAACAGGAATATTTAATTGTTCTCTGTATTTAGCAACGGTACGTCTTGCAATATTGTACCCCCTTTGCTGCAACTGATGTGTCAACTCATCGTCACTTAATGGTTTGTGTTTGTCTTCTTGTTGAATGAATTCAAGTAATATGGCTTTCACTTCCTTCGTACTAACTTCCTCGCCAGAATCAGTAGTTAGTGATTCACTAAAAAAATATTTTAATAAATAAGTACCAAATTCAGTAAGCACATACTTACTATTCGCTACCCTACTTACGGTTGACACGTCCAGTCCAGTAGCAGCCGCTATATCTTTTAAAATCATAGGTCGCAACTGTGTTGTATCCCCCGTGGTAAAAAAGCTTTGTTGATGCGCTAAAATTGCTTTCATCGTTTTCAATAAGGTTTGCTGCCTTTGCTGAATCATTTCAATGAACCATTTTGCAGCATCAATTTTTTGTTTGATGAAAAATACTGCTTCCTTTTGAGACTTGTCTTGTTTTTTACCGCGTTCGTATTCCTTTAACATCATTTTATAATCATCACTGATGATTAAGGGTGGCGCATTGCGGCTATTTAAGGTCAACTCAACAATACCATTATTAATTGTCACTGTAAAATCCGGTATGATATACATTTCAGACTTATGCGGCTCACTTGTGTCTGCACCTGGTCTTGGATTTAAATTTAGAATTTGCTGCAACACCCCCTTAATTTCAACTTCATTTAAATGCAAACTTTTTTGAATTTTATCATAGTGTTTGCGTGTAAATTCTTCAAAATATTTTTCAATCACTACTATCGCCAACTTAATAGGATCCAAACTTGCATGATTTGCATCAATACTATTGGTCATACGAGCATCGGCTTGCTTTCGTTTTAATTGTAATAACAAACACTCCTGTAAATCTCTTGCTGCAATACCAGCTGGATCGAATTGTTGTACTTGAAGTAATATTTTTTCAATGTCTTTTTCATCTACCCACATACTTTGCTTAAACGCCAAGTCATCGGCAATAGATGTTAATGCACGTCGCAAATAACCATCATCTTCTAAACTCCCTATAATTTGTTCTGCTATTTTAAATGAAGTTTCATCTAATGCTAACATATTCAATTGATTTAGCAATAGCTCGTTCAAACTCACTTCCGCTTTAATGGGAATGACAACATCATTATCTAATTCTGGATAAAAGTCATCTTTGGTTTTGTAATCAGCCACATCCTCATCATAATTATATTCATTCAAATCCTCATTGCTCATTTCAAACTCATCTACCGGTACGGCCTCTTCTTCCTCATTAGCGCCTTGTAAAAACTCATCATTTAAATCATCTGCTGCCGCTGAAGTATCCGTATCTAATAAATCTGCATTCATTTCCAATGCAGGATTCTCCTCCATTTCTTCTTTAATTCTTTGTTCAATTTGGGCAGACGGAATTTGCAACAATTTCATTAATTGAATTTGCTGTGGCGATAAACGCTGTAGCTGCCTTTGTTGCAATGACTGTCCTAATGACATGGGTGATGACTTTTAGGAAAGTGTTTGTTGTAAAACCTGTAAAAATTTAGCACCCTTTTCATGCACTTGTTCTTCCGTCCACAACAAACTAATTGCAGTAGAAATACATTTACTCATTATGGCATCACTCTTTGAAAAGTCAGCATGTTGCAACGCAATCAATGCATTTTGTTGCGCCTCAGACAATGGGTATAAACTAGTCGCATTTTTTAAATGATCCCATTTCCTGATGTAGTGCCAATTATTTGCAAACCAATAAAAATTACCTGCAAATATGCCAGCTTCCTTAAAAGCAGCAATGGCTTTTTCTGTATGGGCTTGACTTGGCAAGAACCAAGTTAAGAAGCTTCCGCTATCCCCTGCAGGATCAGGCACTACTCTAAATTGAATGCCAGGTACCTGTTCTAAATAAGAGCGTAAGATTTGATTATTCTTTTTTTGAATTGCTAAAAAAGTAGCTAATTTTTTTATTTGCGCCAAACCCACCGCTGCATGTAATTCACTAATACGGAAGTTATATCCCAATGCTGGATGTAAATCCGCGCCTCTATCTACCCCTAAGTGATCGTGTCCATGATCAGTAAACGCATCCGATTTGGTATATACCTCCTTATCATTGGTCATCACTACACCCCCTTCCCCGCAAGTGATTGTCTTTACAAAATCAAAGGAAAAAGTGCCCGCGTGGCCAATGGTTCCCAAATGCTTTCCTTTATATGTTCCACCAATACTTTGACAAGCATCTTCTAGTAAAATCAAATTATGTTCTTTACAAATCGCCACCAATGCATCCATATCCGCCATGCTACCACACATATGCACTGGCATCACACACTTTGTTTTCGATGTAATCGCTGCTTTTACAGCTGCTGGCGACAAAGTCAAGCTTTCATCAATATCAACCAATACCGGAATGGCACCCATACTTAAGATTGCTTCAAAACTTGCTACAAAGGTAAATGCTGGCATAATTACCTCGTCTCCAGCACCCACGCCTAAGGCCGCCATCGCTGTTGTCAAGGCAGCGGTTCCACTAGAGGTAAGTTGTGCATATTGTGAACCGAAAGTGTTGCATACTGCAGCTTCAAGCTCTTTGGATTTCCACATTCCATTTCTTGGTCCATCAAAGCCATAACGCATCAAAATTCCGGTTTCCAAGACCTCATTTACTTGTTTTTTTTCTTCTTCCCCAAATAATTCAAACCCAGGCATATGCTTGATTTTTTATGATAAACAAAGGTAGTTTAAAAAATGAAAATTGGGTGTTTTTCAGTAATTTGCGCCCGTAAAAAAAACGCACCGTTTATATGGAATACAACAAATTGATCTCGGTTTCAGGTATGTCAGGTTTATTCGAATTATTGACTAGTAAAAGTGACGGCGCCATCGCAAGATCACTCGAAAACAATACCACTCAATTCATTAGCTCAAGAGCCCACCAATTCTCTCATTTGGAAAGTATTGAAGTGTTCACGACCCACGATAATGTGTTCCTAGCGGAAATATTTATTGAAATGGGCAAATCAAAGGAAAAATTACCCGACGAAAAGGACCCAAAAGCGACACAAGCTTACTTTAAAAAGGTATACCCAAAAATGGATTTTGAACGCGTATACCCTAGCGATATGAAGAAAATGGTAAAGTGGTTTGCTCAGCTTCAAAAAGCAGGTGTTGAACCAGTGTTACCTGCAGACGAAGATGTGGAAGAAGAAAAGGCATAGGACAATTTAGTCCTGGGAAAATCGCAATGGATACCCCTATTAAATTTAGGTTTAAAACATGGGGATCACTTGTTTACGGATACAAAATATGCTACCGGACTTTGAACGAACCGGTTACCTAATAAAAAAGCTTACTCAAACAAGGGTAAGCTTTTTTTTATCCTTAAATTGCAATACTTATTATCCAACGCTAACACAAAGAGTCCGGATTTATTTTAACAAAAAATTGTTCTATGCTTAAAAAGTTTATTCAAATTGTATTCATTTCTTTTTTGACAATACAAGCAGCCAACGCGCAAAGTAATGATGAAAAAAAATGGCTAAGAAAAAAATACAACTCCCTTTCCTTTAATCAAAAAATTGCGCAGTTAATGATTATTAGAGCGCATAGCAATTGGGATAACAATAAAGTAGATTCACTAGGGTCGTTAATAAAAAAATATAATGTCGGTGGCCTTTGTTTTTTTCAAGGTGGTCCCGTTAGAGAGGCTTTACATACCAACTATTATCAATCCATTGCCAAAACACCTTTGTTAATTACAATGGATGCAGAATGGGGCGTAGGTATGCGATTGGATAGTGTAGAAATGTTTCCAAGACAACTTTCATTAGGCGCCATGCCAGCTAATAATTTAGTATATGAAATGGGTGCAGCTATTGCGGCGCAATGTAAAAGATTAGGCATACAAGTGAATTACGCACCCGACGCAGATATTAATAACAACCCAGCGAATCCTGTAATTAATGATCGAAGCTTTGGTCAAAACAAAAAAATTGTAACTGATTACAGTATTGCCTATATGAAAGGGATGCAGGATAACGGCGTAATGGCAACGGCAAAACATTTTCCAGGGCATGGTGATGTGTCGGTGGATTCTCATTTAGATATTCCTATTATTAATAAAACAAAGGAACAATTAGATTCCATGGAATTAGTGCCATTTAAAGCATTGATTAACGCAGGTATTGAATCTATAATGGTGGCGCACTTGTCAGTACCCTCCATTGATGCAACAAAAAATTTAGCAACATCCTTGTCGCCGAAAGCAGTGAATGGATTACTTAAAAACGAGCTAGGATTCAAAGGCATCAGTGTTACAGATGCACTAGAAATGAAAGCCATTAGTAATTATTTTCCGCAAGGAGAAGCAAATGTCCAAGCCATCATTGCAGGAAATGATATGCTTTGCTTACCTGGTGATATAGACCAAACCATTAAAAAAATTAGATCTGCAATTAGAGAAAAAAGAATCAGTAGAAAAGATATCAAAGATCGAGTTCGAAAAGTTTTAGCGGCGAAATACAAACATGGATTAAGTAAGGACCTTTTTATTGATACAACAAACATTATTGCTGACTTAAATAAATCGGTTGCTGCTATCAAGGAAAAAATGGCTTCGCAATCATTGACCTTCTTAAAAGAAAATGTGCAACACCCTATTTTAAATAAAAATAAAAAAATGGTGTACGTCGCATTAAATCAGTCGCAAGAAAACAGCATAACAAAACAATTGGCGGAACTATACCAAGTGAAAATCATTTATGTAGGTGCAAGTGATACTAATAAAATGAGTACCCTTAGCCAAACATTGGCCGAATATGATCAGGTAATGATTGGGCTACATAATTACAATCGCCGTCCAGCAAAGCAGTTTGAAATTCCAACTCCCTTTATTAGCTTCTTAAATGATAATCATCCAGCAAACTGGGTGCATCTTATTTTTGGCAACCCTTATGCTGTTGCCAATTTTAACAAAATAAAAAATATACTATTTGCCTACGAGGATAATACATTTACCCAAAATGCTGCACTAGATTGGTTGGAAGGTAAAATTCAAGCAACCGGAACGCTGCCGGTAACCATTAGTGAAAACTTACCCATGGGTGAAACTTACACCATTGAAACGAGTCCGATTTACACAAAAAAGGAATCACTAGAAGCGCCATTGGGAATCAACATTGAAAAATTAAATGTGATTGATTCTATTGTAGCCGATGCGATACAAAAAAAAGCAATTCCTGGTTGTCAAGTTTTAGTAGCAAAAAACAATAAAATTGTTTTTAACAAAGCCTATGGTAAAATAGCAGGCGAAAATTCAGCGCCTGTTACTTTAGAGACGAGCTATGATTTGGCTTCTGTTACTAAAGTTAGTGCAACCACGGTTTCAATTATGAAATTAGTGGAGGAAGGCAAAGTAGATATTAATAAAACGATTGGTGATTACCTGCCTTGGGTGGTTGGAAATGAAAAAGCAAAAATTACTTTAAAGGATTTGCTTTTACATCAAGCTGGCTTATTTCCTTTTATTAAATTTTATGAATTCTTAATAAATCCAAAAGGAGGATTTGTCAATAATTTAGTGGTGTCCGTAAGTGATCAAACGCACCATCAAATGATCACACCTACCAAATACTTGCAGGACAATTGGATGGATACTATAAAAAATAAAATTTTAAACAGCCCCATTACAACCCCAGGTAAATATGTATATAGCGATAATGATTTTATTTTTCTAGGTCAAATAGTAGAAGAAGTCTCAGGTATGAATTTGAATGAATACACTACCCAAAATTTTTATGCTCCTTTAGGTATGAAATCAACAGGTTTTTTACCATTACAAAAAACAAGTATCGATAAAATAGCCGCCACCGAAGTTGACGACTACTATCGACATGAATTGATTCAGGGAACAGTACATGATGAAGGTGCTTCTGTCATGGGTGGCATTGCAGGACATGCGGGTTTGTTTAGTAACGCGACTGATTTAGCCAAATTATATGAAATGCTTTTAAATAAAGGCGAATGGGAAGGCAAAAAATACTTTAATCCTGGTACCATTGAAATTTTCACGGCTTATAATACCGAAGATAGCCGTCGTGGATTGGGTTTTGATAAACCTGAAAAAAATAATGCGAGCTTAAAGGATCCCTATCCAAGTGCAAGCGTATCTCCTGCTACATTTGGCCATACTGGTTTTACAGGCCCTTGTGTTTGGGCAGATCCAGCAAATGGATTGTTGTATATATTTTTAGGAAATCGCGTTTATCCAACACGGAATAATAAAGCGTATAGTGAATTAAGCCTTCGTCCAAAAATTCAAGAAGCCATTTACAGTGCACTTGAAAAAAAATAATTAGTAAATAAAAATATAATGCTTCAGCGGTTATCAATTTTTATTTTATTTATAAGCTTAACCTTGCTAAGTAGTGGGCAAAATGTATTGGGCGGCATTGGACAGTGGAGAGAACATTATAATAACCGTTCTGTTACACAATTAGGCATAGCCAATAGTTCAAATGGAAATAAAAAGATCATTGGCGCAACGACACAACAAGCTTTTTCAATTACAGCAACAAATAAAGTTGCACTCTTAGGTAAATCTACTGGACTTCATGATATCTCCATAGCATGTTCTGCATGGGATGATGCACAGTCACAATTAATTATCGCATACAACAATAGTAATATAGATATTGTCAAAGGAGACCAAGTTTATGCTATTACTGATTTACTACTTTCCAATTTATATCCTAGTAAAAAAATTAACCACATTTACTTACTAAATCAATGGGCTTTACTATCCACCGACTTTGGCATTGTTGTATTAGATTTAATTAAACATGAAATAAAAGATACTTGGTTTCCCAATAACAATCGACAAGTCACAAAAATTTTTCAAATAGTAAGCGCGCAGGATGTATTATATGCAGCCACTGAAAATGGTATTTGGACCTGCCCATTAAAAAATAATTGGATAACTGCAAATCAATGGCAAAATAGTAGCGACTTTAATAATTTAGGTATTAATAAAATATCACAATTTAACAATTTCGTTTATAGTGCGAGTGCAAATAGTATTTATCAACTTCCCCTAAAAACACCTTACTTTAATTTGAATACTGGTCAAATTAAAAAAATAGTAGCCAATAAGGATGGGTTGTATGCCAGTTTTAGCAATGGGAATAAAGGGGGATTACTTAAAGCGAATGCGGATAAAACCAGTACCCTCATTGTTGATTCAATTTATTTATCAAACCCCGTTGATTTTTTATTTGATGAAAAAGATATTTGGTTAGCAGACAGCACAAATGGGCTACTACTTAAAAACACAAATACCAAATGGTTACCACTGGGTGGACCCGCAGGAAATATCAATGGCCAAATTTTCATCAACTCGAAATATTTGATTGCGCCATTCGGTGGCGCTGATGCAGGATTTAGTATTTACAATGAAGATGGATGGAAAAATATAAATTCAATCAGTAATAAAAATTTACCGATTTGTTATTCAAGTGCAGTGGACCCCAATGATGGCAGTATTTGGCTGACCAGTAGCGATGGACTATTAAAATTCAACAACGACAAAGGGTCCATGGAACAAGCAAGTCCAGCAGCTTTCAAAGGATTTTATAGCAATATTCAATTTAGTAGTGATGGTACCCTTTGGACATTATTAGAAGGGCAAGGCATTTTACAAAGACAAAATAATAATTGGAAATTAATAACGCCGCCCAATACCCTTTCTCTAAATGGCATCAACAAGATGTTCATTAACCAGCAAGGGCAGGCATGGATGATTGCACCAAAATACCAAGGCATTATGGTCTATAACCCCAATGCCGCTGGCGAAAAGTGGAGTATCATTAATACTTATAATAATAATTTACCCAGTAGTACCGTGACCAGTATGATGGATGATAAAAATGGCACCATGTGGGTAGGAACCAACAATGGCATTGGCCTTTTTGATTGTAATGAAATTAGTACTTGTAAAGCATACTTACCCCAAATTAAAAACAATAATGGATTTGCAGGATTATTGTTTCAAAAAGAAAATGTGAATTGTATCATTGCAGATGGCGCTAATCGAAAATGGGTGGGTACCAACAATGGCACCTGGTTATTAAGCACAGATGGTACAGAAATTATAGAAAGATTTACCAAAAATAATAGTCCGTTACCGAATGACACCATTCGTCAAA
>CALLKA010000048.1 GCA_938008665.1 uncultured Bacteroidota bacterium | reverse complement strand
ACAAAAGGGATAAGAGGGTTTGATATCAATACTTTGTATGAAGCCTTAATGAAAAACACAGAACAACAAGGCCCGCTCAATACGCTGGGTCGTAATGGCGTAAAAGAATACAATACTTTGGGTTATGTGCCTGTAGATAAATATGGGGGAAGTGCGGCAAAAACTTTAGAGTTTGCTTATGCTGATTTTTGTTTACGCAATTTATCTTCCTTATTAAAAAAGCCGGAAGATCAAATTAAAAAATTTGAACAACGTGCGTTAAATTATAAAAACATTTTTGATCCCAAACATAATTTGATGCGTGGGAGAAATACGGATGGAAGTTTTCAAAATAATTTCAACCCATTAAAATGGGGTGGTGAATTTGTTGAAGGAAATGCTTGGCATTACAGCTGGAGTGTGTTTCAAGATTTCAAGGGTTTGTCTAATTTAATGGGAGGAAATAAAGTCATGGAATCCATGTTGGATAGTGTATTTAATCAACCACCAGTCTTTGATGGATCTGCATATAAAGGGGGTGTTATTCATGAAATGACCGAAATGCAAGTGATGAATATGGGCCAATATGCACATGGCAATCAACCCATTCAACACATGATTTATATTTATAATTATTGTGGTGCTCCATGGAAAACGCAGTTCCATGTAAGAGATGCCATGAATAAATTATATCGCCCAACACCAGATGGTTATTGTGGTGATGAAGATAACGGACAAACAAGTGCTTGGTATGTTTTTAGCGCCTTGGGATTTTATTCAGTATGTCCTGGTTCACAAGAATATGTGCTTGGTTCGCCCTTGTTCAAGAAAATCACTTTGAATTTAGATAATGGCAAAAAGTTAAGCATTGAAGCACCGGCCAACAATGATCAAAATGTATACATACAATCAGCTAGTTTGCGCGGCAAGCCCTTTAATAATAATTACATTACCCATGATGATTTATTGAAGGGAGGTAAGCTGATTTTTAACATGGGGGTGAAGCCGAACTTAAAAAGGGGGGTATTACCTGTGAATTTTCCTTATTCAATTACCCAATAAAAAGATTAAATTACAAAAGCATTTCTAATAACACAATTTCAAAAAAATAATTATATGAAACAGTCATCAAAAAACAATATCAACCGACGTTCATTCGTGGGCCAATCAACAAAGGCTGCCGCAGCTTTTATGTTCGTTCCTCGATTTGTATTGGGTGGTAAAAATGTACATGGTGTTCCTTATATAGCGCCAAGTGATATGATTTCTTTAGGTTTTATAGGCGCAGGTAAACAAGCAAAAAGCTTAGCTGGGTCTTTTATAAATACGGGTGAAGCGCGCATAGTTGCATTAAGTGAAGTGTATCCTGGTAAAGCGGAAGCAACTATGGATAAAATAAAAGCAACCTATTTAAAAAATCCAACATTAGGGGTGTATGCTGATATGCCCGTGTATACTGATTTTAGGGAATTGTTAGAACGTAAAGATGTGGATGCGGTTGTTATTTCAACACCTGATCATTGGCATGCGGCAATGGCAGTTAGAGCCGCTGCGGCTGGTAAAGATATCTATTGTGAAAAACCTCTTTCTTTAACAGTGAAAGAAGGAAGAGCAATGGTGCAAGCAACACGTAAATATGATCGTGTGTTCCAAACAGGAAGCATGCAACGTTCTTGGAATGAATTTAGACAAGCAGCTGAGTTAGTTCGTAACGGAACAATTGGGGAAATAAAGCATATTAAAGTGAATGTAGGACCAGCGCCAGTTGCATACGATTTACCTGCAGAACCAATGCCTCAAGGCTTGGATTGGAGCAAATGGTTAGGACCGAATGAATTTGCCAACTTTAATGCAGAATTAGCACCACCCATCACCAAAGATGTTTTCCCAAATTGGAGAAAGTATAGAGAATTTGGCGGCGGGGGTGTTACAGATTGGGGTGCACATATGTATGATATTGTACAATGGGCACTAGATATGGATCATTCAGGCCCGGTAGAAGTTTTAGCACCTAATGGAAAAGAAAATCTTTACTTAACGTATCGTTATGCAAATGGAATCACCATGACACATGAAAAGTGGGGGTGGAATAATGCCATTCATTTTTTTGGTACCGAAGGAGAAATAAAAGTACAAAGAGGTAAGCTTGAAACAAGTCCTGTTAGTTTGAAGGACAAAATTTTCACGGATGCGGACAAACGCGTTTATAATAGCACCAACCACTACAAGGATTTCTTAAGTGCAATGCGCACGCGCAAAAAACCTATTTGTGATGTTGAAATTGGACATCGTACTGCAACCGTGTGTAACCTTGGAAATATCGCTTATCGTTTGAACCGTTCATTAAAATGGAATCCAAAAAAAGAAACCATTTTGAATGACGCAGAAGCAAGTGCATTATTAGGTAGACCAATGAACAACGAATGGAAAATAACCTTATAATTCATATTCATAGTTGTTTGAAAATTACTTTTTGCATATGAAAATAAAAAGCAGTTGTATTTATTTGTTTTGCTTAATGGTTTGTACTTCAAATACATCAATTGCTCAAAGTGTAAAAAGTAAAACTGAAAAGCAACCTAATATTATTTTAATCTTAGGTGATGATATTGGCTTTGAAACAGTAAGTGCCTATGGTAGTGTTACTTATAAAACACCCAGAATTGATGCGATGGCAAAACAGGGTGTTTTATTTGAACAGTGCTATGCACAACCACTTTGTTCGCCATCACGTATTCAAATAATGACGGGTAAATCCAATTTTAGAAATTATGAAAAGTGGGGTTACTTGGACCAAAATGAAACCACTTTTGCGCATTTATTTAAATCCCATGGCTACGCTACTTGCATAGCAGGGAAATGGCAATTAAAAGGGGATGAATATGCCCCCTATAAGTCAGGTTTTGATGAATACTTGTTGTGGAATTTAATGGATACCAGTTCCACCTATAATGAGCGTTATAAGGATCCAAAGTTGATTGAGAATGGAGTGATGAAAAAGTACAACAATGGGGAGTATGGGCCAGAATTGTTTGTCAACTTTATTAATAATTTTATGGAGCGTAAAAAAGACGTTCCATTCTTTGTGTATTATCCCATGGTTTTATCACATAAGCCATTTGTACCAACGCCTTTAAATCAAAAAGCATATCAGGATTTCAAAGTGGTTGCAAAGGGGGAGCCTGGTGGTGGTAAAGCTGATAATGTTCATTTTAAAGATGAAATGGCCTACTTAGATAAAAGTGTGGGGGACATTATTGACAAGGTAAAATCATTGGGTCTATTACAAAACACATTAATCCTTTTTACTGGAGATAATGGGACAGGCGTTGGTATCACTTCCAAAATGGCGGATGGTCGTGAAATACCTGGTAATAAGGGATATACGAATGAATATGGCATCCATGTACCAATGGTCGCCTATTGGCCAGGTAAAATTAAGCCAGGCCAAATCAATAAAAATTTAGTGGACTTCACCGATTTTTTACCAACCATGGCGGATGCGGCAAATATTGCTTTGCCTAATGGGTTTATCACTGACGGTGTCAGTTTAATGCCACAACTTTTGGGTGAAAAATATACACCTAGGGATTGGTTGTTTTCGCATTATGATCCTAAAAAAGGCGATTTCCCAAGTGCAAGATTTGTACATAATAAAGAATGGAAATTATACGAAACTGGAGAAATATATAATGTGCTCAAAGATCCTTTAGAAAAAAATAAAATTCTAGAAAAAGATTTGCATCCAGAACAACAAAAACTCATTACCATTTTCAGAGGGGTGTTTAAGCAAATGGTACGACCTGAATTAGTGGCAAAACCTGTAATTAAAGTAAAGAAGAAAAAGGGGGAAGACGATGATGATTTTTAATTTTTGTTATAAATAATTTTAAATAAAGGGTGTATGCGTTTTAAATTTTCAATCAGTGTTGCAATTATTAATTTATTGGTATTGGTTTCCGTAAGTGTTTTTGCGCAACAAAAGCCCAATGTGCTTTTTATCATGACAGATGAGTTGTCTGCTGAAACCATGAGTATTAATTTAGGGACTAAGTTTATTAATACGCCCAATATCGATTATTTAGCAAGTCATGGTGTACGCTTTACCAATGCCTATTGTGCAAATCCTTTATGTGTGCCTTCGCGTAGTTCCATATTTACTGGAAGGTATCCACATGAGTTAGGTATTCAAAATAATGATGACACTTTAATTGATCCAGTTACTTTTCCTTCCATGGGAACCATATTTAAAAATGCAGGTTATGAGACTGGTTATATTGGCAAATGGCATTTGCCTTATGATCGTAATAAAGATCAAACCCATGGCTTCAGTTATATGTCCAATAAAAAAGGAAATGGCACGGATAGTTTATTACCTAATTATGCCAAATATTTTTTTGAATTAAAAAGGGAGAAGCCATTTTTATTAGTCATGTCTTTTTTAAATCCACATAATATTTGTCAATGGGCAAGAGGAGATAATTTACCTGATGGTGACATTGGAGATCCACCAAGTCAGGATCAATTACCACCATTAAGGGCGAATGCGTTGCCTTCGAAAAATGAGACCGAATTTATGGCGATGATGCGCAAGTTAATTCAAGCAAATCCTGCATTCCCTGTTGGTAATTTTACGGATCAAAAATGGCGGGAATATATTTGGTCCTATTACAGATTAGTAGAAAAGGTAGATGCAGAAATAGGGAAGGTTTTAAATATCATGCGTCAAAAAGGGTTAGATAAAAATACCTTGATTGTGTTTACAAGTGATCATGGTGATTTACAGGGGGCGCACCGTTGGAATCAAAAAACAGTTTTTTATGAAGAGGCTTCCAAAGTGCCTTTCATCATGAGTTTTAATAATGGCAAGCAATTAAAATCGGAGGTGTTTGTACAATCAGGTATCGATGTATTACCCACTATTTGTGACTTTGCAGGTATCCCATTACCTGCGACTTCGAAAGGGAAAAGCTTAGCGAGTGCATTTGCACAAATAAGTCAAGTGCCGAATCGTGATTATATTGTTGTTTCAGATAAATTATCACAAGGGGCGCACGTAAATGGACAACAATTAAATCCAGAAGGAAGAATGCTACGTAACAAACAATTTAAATATTGGATTTACAATTACGGAACGCAGTCGGAAGTTTTATATGATATTGTAAATGATCCAGGAGAGATGGTTAATTTAATTGACGACCCCAAATACACAAGTGCATTAAAAAATTGCAGGGCACAATTATTCTCATGGGCTACGGAGTACAAAGATCCCTTTATAAAATATTTAGTGAAGTAAGGCTTATTTATTTTTATTGTTCTTTCCCCAATTTTGATATTGTGTTTTTAATTCGTTGACAATATCAGGGTGACTTGTTGCGACATTGGTCGATTCTGAAGGATCCGCTTCTAAATCAACTAAAAATAAAATATCGGTATCGTTCAATGTTCCTTTATTTGAAGTGTCCACTGGGTTACCCATCAATTTCCATTTTCCTTTTCTTGCTACCCACATTTTTTTAAATTCCCAGCAATATCCTTCTTGATGCATTGTTTCAGCAGCTGCACTATTGATGACGGATACCAAACTTTTTCCATCTAAATCGTTGCGCGGTAATTTAATATTACAATATTCAGCAAGGGTAGGAAACCAATCTGTATTTACTGCAAATTGATTTCGAATTTGTCCTTTTGGTATTTTACCAGGCCAACTAATAATGGAAGGAACTCGAATACCTCCTTCAAATAAACTCGCTTTGGCACCACGATATATTCCTGCACTACCGCCCCCAAAATGTGCACGCTCTTCAGTTGAATAGCCATTGTCTGATTGGAAAATAATGATGGTATTATTGCTAAGTCCAAGTGCATTTACTTTTTGAAGTAAGTCGCCAATTTTGTCATCTAAGCTGGTCATGAATGCGGCATACAAATTACGTGGATAGGGAACGCCTTTTTTATTATAGTATTCCAACCATTTTGGATCTCCTTGATAAGGATAATGCGGCATATTAATTGCGAAGTACATAAAAAATGGACTGTGCTGCGATTTCTCCATGAATTCACCAGCTTCTTTCACCATTAAGTCTGGAAAGTATTGGCCTGGATAAAATACTTCTTTTCCATTTCTGTATAAATCATGTTTGTTAGGACCATTCCAATAAAAATAATGTGAATAGTTATCAATACATCCAACCATATGCCCAAAAGAATAATCAAAGCCTTGCGCATTAGGGCGCATTTCAGTTTTATAACCCAAATGCCATTTCCCGATATGTGCCGTATTATATCCCACACTCTTAAAAAGTTCAGCAAGCGTATATCGGTCATTAGGCAAACCAACATCACCATTTGTTTCAGAAGCATTTCCAGGAAGTCCTGCACGTTGTGGATTTAAGCCAGTAAGTAGGGAAGCCCTGGAAGGAGAGCAAACAGGAGAAGCGTAAAATTGGGTGAACATGGTTCCACTTGCCGCAAATTTGTCAATATTGGGCGTTAATAAATCTTTCGCTCCATAGCAATTTAAATCAATGGCACCCTGATCATCAGAATATATAACTATTACATTTGGTCGCTGTTGTGCATAAGAGATAGTTATTCCCATGATGCATATGGGAAGCAAGATTTTCTTGTATAAATTATTAAATTTCATTATGCGTTTTTTCATTGATTAGCACTAACAAGATATTCAATTTTATTAAAAAGCCATCGGATTTAATTCAATTATTCATGCACATAATTTCAGCGCAACTATTATCATGCAAAAGTTAAAATAGAAGGGTTATCTTTTGTTGATTATTTATATAATGTGTAATTTAATGGGTATGAAAATGAATAAATTAACTTGTTTTTTGGCCCTGCTTATTTTGTCGTTATTTCAAACCAATGAAATTACTGCACAAACAAAAAAAACAAGCAAACGACCTCCCAATATTTTATTTGCGATTGCTGATGATCAGTCCTACCCACATAGTTCCATTTATGGTCAAAAAATATTTCATACACCTGCGTTTGATCGTGTTGCTGCGAATGGTATACTTTTTAATAATGCTTTTGTAGCTGCGCCACAATGTAGTCCATCCAGGGCAGCGATATTAACGGGCAGACAAATCTGGCAATTAGAAGAAGCTGGAACGCATGCAAGTTATTTTCCAAATAAATTCCCTGTATTTACAACTGCATTGGAAGCGTCTGGTTATTTTATTGGTTTCACTGGTAAACCTTGGGATCCAGGTAATTTTATTGATGCAGGTTGGAAGCGAAACCCAGTAGGACCTGAATATAATCGGAAAGAATTTACAACAGTACCAACAACAGGAATAAGTAAGACAGATTATGCTTCCAATTTTGAGGAATTTTTATCACAGAAACCTGCGGATCAACCATTTTTCTTTTGGTATGGATCCAAGGAACCACATCGAGATTATGAGGAAGGTTCCGGTGCGAAATCAGGGCTTGACGTTAATGGTGTTTCTGTGCCTTCATTTTTACCCAATACTGAAGTTGTAAAAAATGATATGCTCGATTATGCACTTGAAATTGAGTGGTTCGATAAGCAATTAGAAAAGATCATTAAAATGTTGGCAGCTGCTGGTGAATTGGACAATACTATTATCGTTGTCACTGCCGATAACGGAATGGCGTTTCCATATGCAAAAGCGAATTTACAAGAATATGGAGTGCATGTACCCTTAGCCATCAGTGGCCCCGGTATTAATGGCAAGCAAAGAAAGGTGAATGATCTAGTTAGTTTAATTGATTTAGCACCAACCTTTTTGGATATGGCAGGTGTAAAACATTTTGAAGGCATTACTGGCAAATCATTGGTACCTATATTTTCTAGTAGTAAATCAGGATTCATTGATACTTCAAGAGATCGGAAGAGCGTCGTGTAGGGAAAGAGTGT
>CALLKA010000047.1 GCA_938008665.1 uncultured Bacteroidota bacterium | reverse complement strand
CGGGTATTAAAGCAGGGAGTCAAAGCAATGTTCCAGTCACAGGCTGGGATATTTTACCTACCATTAGCGACTTAGCAGGAAACAAAAATTCATTGGGCGAAAATATTGATGGCACAAGTTTTAAATCAGTTCTTGAAAACGTCAACACTGAAAAATTAAATCGCAAAGATGATGAACTTGTTTTTCATTACTATGGACAACCACATTCGGCTATCAGGGTGGGTGATTTTAAATTGATTAAATTTTGGAAAACAAAAAAACTAGAACTCTACAATTTGAAAGATGATATTGGCGAAATCTACGACTTAACAAAAGCAAATCCGGAAAAAGTGAAGGAACTTGAGTCGCGATTAATGGCATATTTAGAAAAAGTACAGGCTGAAATTTTATACCCACCTACGAATGCAAAACAAAAATCAAAATCAAAGGACGTGGATGATTAAGTTACTATTATTATCCAGTTTATTTTATTGCAATTACACCCTTGCTCAAACAGCGAAACTAAAACAACCCAATATCGTTTTTATTTTAGTGGATGATTTAGGTTATGGGGATTGTGGGTTTAATGGAGGCAAAGAAATTTATACACCACAAATTGACCAACTCGCAAAAAGTGGCGCAATATTGGCAAACAATTATGTACAGCCGGTTTGTTCTCCAACGAGAGCATGTTTATTAACTGGCAGATACCCTACTCACACAGGCGTTTACAATATTATTACGCCAGGGGCAACTTGGGGGTTACCACTAAATGAAACCACATTAGCGGATGCATTAAAAGCAAATGGTTATCAAACAGCGATTACGGGAAAATGGCATTTAGGTGAATTTGAAAAAGCGTTTCAACCCAATGCACGTGGTTTTGATTTGCAATATGGTCACTTTTTTGGAAGCATTGACTACTTTACACATAATCGCAATAACCAATTGGATTGGTATCGAAATGGGATTCCCTTAAATGAAAAAGGATATAGTACTGAATTAATCACCCAAGAAGCTTGTAAAATTATTGAAACAACTGACCCTACAAAACCTTTGTTCTTATATATCCCATTTAATGGCATTCACGCACCCTTTCAAGTTCCTGAAGCATACACAAAGCTTTACCCGCAACTTAAAGGTAATCGACAAAAACTAGCGGGTATGTTATCAGCGGTTGACGAAGCCATTGGGAAAATTGTCAACACATTAGATAAAGCGGGGTTAAGAGAAAATACATTGATTATTTTTTCAAGTGATAATGGGGCTCCACCTCCTGGGGACAATACCCCACTTCGTGATTTTAAAGCAACCGTTTACGAAGGCGGTATTAAAGCAGCGGCATTTGTAAATTGGCCGGGGCATGTTAACTCCGGAACTACCATTACGGAACCCATGCATATTATTGATTGGTATCCAACATTAATCAATTTAGCAGGAGGTAAAATAAATCAAGCAACGCCTGTTGATGGGAAAGATGTTTGGCCCATGATCACCCAAAATAAAAAGTCGCCGCATGATGCAATTTTAACGGTTTCAACTCGCGGTCCCGTTATTTCTGCTATTAGAATTGATAACTGGAAACTGATTTTATTAGCTGCAGATAGTAGCCAGTTGAAAACCAAAGCGTTTAATAAATACGAATCAGTTGCGCTATTTAATTTATTAGATGACCCTAGCGAAACAAAAAATTTGGCATTAAAATATCCGGAAAGAGTTATTCTTATGCAAAAGCAATTAAATGAAATGCTTAAAAATGCAGTTCCTTCCCGCGCAAAAGATGCAGCTGAAGAATTACAATAAAGCATAAATTTTAAACACGGGCGGAACCTGGCTTGTTCATCAAACCATGTAACTCACTTAAATGATTCGTGTAAACATCACGTGGTGAAATATTGTGTTTTATGCAAATAGATGCTGCTTTTCCCACCACTTCACCCATCATCCCACAAGTTTTCATTACCCTAACTGGACCCAAACCAGATTTAGAAACACTAATACAGCGACCCGCCATAAATAAATTTTTTATGTTTCGGCTATACAATGTTCTATAAGGTGCCCAATAAACACCGCCATATTCATATTCAACACCTCTCGTATAATCTGCAACAAATTCGTTGCTTTCAAAACCTTCTTGGTATTCCTTTTTAGGCGTATGCAAATCAACATGCCACGAACATGGAAATGCACTATCCTCAAATTTGCGTTGTTGTTTAAAATCCTCGGCATCTAAAATAATATCCCCCATTAATCTGCGAGATTCTCTTTTACCTGCGATATAGGCAACCCAACCTAGTCGATGCTTAGGATACATTTTATCAATATTTTTTATGACATCCCAAGCGCCATACATGGCTCTAAAATTATGATCTCGAATTAGTTCAATATCATTCACTTGATCTTTGTTAAACCCACTTTCCCAATACCACATATTCGCAAAGGATTGCAAACCTTCTCTGCCAAAAGTTTTTTCACCTTTTCGGCCAGGGAAAGGTTTATCAGATAAATCTAGCGCCCAAGGACAATGCGGAAAGGGTTGATCATTATCACCAATTTCACATTTCATCGCTAATGCACTTTTGTCTTTACATTCACAAGCCAACACATCTTCCTTTTTATCTGTATCAAGAATATTAAAAAGATTGGTGCTGCCCATTAAGTTTTCGACCTTATATTCATAATGGGCACCAGCCTTAAATCCAATGCTAGCATCCCCAGTACAATCGGAAAATAATTTTCCTTTCAGTCGGTATTGTCGCGATGTTAATGTGCTTTGAATCACAATTGCTTTTATAACATCTGATTCCGTTTCAACTTTTAAAACTCGATGATTTAATAAAAGTGTGATATTTTTTTCTTTTTTTACTATGCTAATTTTTTGCGCATCGTCATAATAATTAGCGGCGACCCCATTAAATATTTGTCCTTCCCCTTTAATAATGGGAGGAAGAATTTCGTTTACAATATCACCAATATGAGGAAACAATTCTTTATTGGTGTGCCCCTCGGGCCATACACGCACTTCAGAACTTCCATTACCGCCAAGCACAGGTCTATCTTGTACCAATGCAACTTTTACACCATTTCTTGCTGCCGCAATAGCTGCACATGTGCCTGCCAATCCCCCACCTGAAACAATTAAATCAAAGGATCCTAACTCATCTGGATTTTCAGGTAAGCCCAAAAGCTTACGTCGGAATTTTGTTAGTGATGCGATATCATTTGTAGGTTCAAAATTTATATCCTTGCAAAATAAAATAGCTTCACAACGACCTTCAAATCCTGTTAAATCATGTAATGCCAAACTTGCTTTACTTTTCACTTTTACCAAACCGCCATCATGCCAATGCCAGGTTGCACTTTTTGTTCCAAATGTTTCATTTAGTGCAACACCATCCACAATTAATTGAAATTTACCAGGAGCACCAGGCGCATTCCATGGCGCCACCCAATCTTTGGTACGAACCCAAACACGATAAGTACCTGCGGAAGGAAGTGAAATTTCAGTGGTTGCATCCATCACGGGTATACCTAATCCATGTGCTAATAAATAAGGAGAGCCCATTTGCTCCATTGATTGTTGGTCCAAATCCCATCCACCATGACTTGCAAATTGCTCCGCTTCAATAAATGCAAATTCTTGCGATGGAATTTTTATTGCTTTATTGGCAAGTAATGGAAATTGACTTGCTAATAAACACAAACTGGTATTTCCAATATAACCTACAAATTGTCTCCTTTTCATTTTATAATAATTTAATTGCCTTTTAATTTTCCAACCAACCAATTACTCATTTTTTCATTTTGTTCAGGATAAGTCCAATGACCTGTTTCAAGCGCTAAAAATAATTCCTTAGGTGCTGAAATTGAATTAAAACTTGCATACATAGAAGTAGGCGGACAGGTTTCATCATTAAAACCCCAAGAATAAAAACCGGGCACTTTAATTCTTTTTGCAAAATTTACGACGTCATAATAACTTAAGGTTTTAATTTTTTCTTTCGTGTTATTATATTCCTTATTGGTTTTATCAAAGTAATGCGGCCATCCACCAGCACGGCCAAATAGATAACCAGTGACATCAGATAATGCAGGATAGTAAGCGCCTAAATTTTTCACCCTGCCATCTAATGCAGCTGTAACAATAGACAATGCCCCTCCTTGACTTCCTCCTACTACTGCCAAATTGGAACCATCATATTGTGGCAAGCTGGTTAAAAAATCGTTAGCTCTGATGCAACCTAAATAAACGCGTTTGTAAATAAAACGGTCTCGATCATCGGAGTTGTAATTTGGATAGCCATTTAAAACACCATTCGCTAAATCAAGATAAACTGAAGGATCCATCGTTACTGGAATTCCATGAATACCAATTTGTAGTGTAATGATTCCTTTTTCAGCGTTTGCAATATCCCCCGCGTAAGCTCTTACACCAGCACCTGGCACTTGTAATAATGCAGGATACTTGCCTTCTTTTTTAGGTACACATAAAATACCATACAACCTTGTACCTACTTTATAATTTTGCAAGTTTACATGATATACATTTACTTTCTCAGTGCATTTTTCAGGAAGCAACGTCATTTTCGCATCCATAGGCACTTTGGCAAGATCCGCAATTGCTTTATTCCAAAATTGATCAAAGTCATTTGGATTCTCCACAGTAGGCTGAATTTCCAATGGATCAAATCCAGCAGTACTTAAATTTCGATATTCTTTATTATCTACTTCCGCTGTAGCAATACATCTTAAAAATCCAGGCACTTTCATGGAACCCGCATCAAATGTTTGCGTTCCCGTGGCAAGGATTATGGTTTCTTTTTTTATGGGCTCCTGTCTTTCTTGCGCAATTTCATAACGCACTTTAGCCCCTTTCACTAAATTTCCATTTTTGTATACTGAAATAGTGAACTTCACATTTTCTCCTTTTTTATATAACCAATCCCCATGATCCGCAGCAACAATCACTTTTACAAAACGATCCACGGGTTGTGAAAAAGTGGCAGTCCCAAATAATAGCAATAACAGAATTAATGAAAAACGATTTATTTTTTTTGAAATGTTCATATATGTTTATGTTTAACAACTTTTATAAAATACGGGTGGATTTTCCTCGAGTAAAGCTTCTATTTTTTTGGCAGTATTTGTAATAGATAGACCACCTAAATTGGTACAACGCAAAGTGTGATGAATTTGATCACCCACTGCCTTCATGGTTTCAATAACTTCATCCAGTGGTATCAAATGCTCATAATTTGACAAGGCCATATTTGCGCATGAAATAGCATTCGTTGCTGCCATAACATTGCGACCAAGACAAGGTGCTTCCACCCTATTGCCAATGGGATCACAAATGATGCCTAATGAATTTTGAAGTGCGAGTGAAGCAGCCGCAATAGATTGCTCCAAACTTCCGCCATTCATTTCAACAAGCGCCGCAGCTGCCATTCCACCCCCTGAACCAGTTTCGGCCATACAGCCGCCTACCTCTGCTGCAAATGTTGCGTGCGCTGCAATAAAAACACCAATAAGCCCTGCAGATAACATTGCTTTTATAATAGCATCTTCATTATTATTGATACAATCGGCAGTACCAAATACTACGCCGGGTAATCCGCCACAGGAACCTGCAGTTGGCGCGGCAACAATAACACCCATGGAACTTTTCACCTCCATGATGGCTGAAACATACATAATGGTTTTATTGATCACATCACCACCAATTAATTGATTCGCTTCAAATGATTGTTTATACTGAGGGGATTGACTACCTAAAATTCGATCCTTATATTTAGTCCCTTTTAATCCTGTATCAATTGCACTTCGCATAATTTGAATAATCGCTTTCATCTTTTCCATTACGGATGCGGGGCTAATATTGCCGCGGATACTTTCATAATCAACCGCCAACTCCCACAGTGCTTTATTTTTTCCTTTATTGTATTCCATCATTTCATTACAAGTAATAAATGGAACCTTTAAATTTTTTCGTGCCATGATGGGTAGTACAGGATTAATCGCTTTAATACAAGTCACTGTAGGCATTTGCCTTATCTCATTACAAATATTTTCAGCAATGCTATTTTGCGATTTAATTTCAATGAAAGAATGAAGGCCTTGATGAAAAGTGATTTCATCAAATAAGATGGTTGCCGTTAAATAATTAATGATACTTGTAGCATCGGCACAATAAATTAATGTTTCAAAATAATCACCTGCCATTGAAACTTTATTTCCATCGATATTAATCACCTCAATCATACCACCACCGGTTGAAATGGCAACTAATGTTCTGGTTTCCTTATCATTCGTCAATACTATTTGATAGGTGTTGGGGTGCTTTTCCGCTAGCTCGTCAATTTTTATTGTATAATTAATGCCGGCGGTGGCTAAATGTTTTTCAGAATCTTGCAAACGTTCATCGTACGCTTCCCATCCTAAAAATCCGCCAAACAAACCCATATCTGACCCTTGACTTTTATGCGTAGTCGCTAAGGAGCCATTCGGATCAAAGGTGATTAAAATATCTTTGATTTGTTCCTCCATCAAATCACGACAAATTCTTGCAATACGAAGTGAGGCAGCACAATGCGAACTTGAAGGCCCCCGCATCACTGGACCAATAACATCATTAAATATACTTGGGTAATTTGTCATGCCTTTTTACTTTAAATAAATTTACAAATAATATTTAGCATTTTATTTGTTTTTAATAGCACTTAAAAACATGGTTATAGAAGTGTATAAAATGATGATTAGCACCAACCATCTTAAGGTATCCAATGGTAATGATTTAATGACAAGTGCTGCAATTAGTACAGCCAATATTCCAGGAATGGCCATTCCTAATGCCGCTTTTTTATTGTACGCTCCTGATTTTATAAATTTATAGGAAGCTGGTGGCATTAAAAACGCACATGAGCCCATCATAATGGGAAACGCTACCTGCGGTGACAATCCTAATAAATAAACTAAGGCCATACAAGGTGCATATAAACCAACTCCCGCAGTCATCATGGCTCCTAAAATAAAGTTGAAGACGCCTGCAATTACTAATTTCCAACCATGAATACCAATCGCTACTCCTTCCCCATGTATCCAGTGCATTTTGTTAGCAAACATGAACCCTGCTGTAATTAATAAAGCAATACTAATAGTTAACCTTATATTTTTCTCAGAAAGTTTTCCAACTATATCAGCACCTAGTATTGCACCCATCATCGCGGTTAAAAACATTACAACTAAAGTAACGGGTTCCACTTCAACCACTTGAATAAAAATAATTGCCTGAATTAAAACCGGCAATGTGTTTGCCACATTCATGGTGCCTGGAATTAATTTATCAGTAGTTTGTTTTGTAAACTTTAAAAGTGCGGTTTGTGGCGCAAACGCGCCAATACCCAATACATCAAAAAAATTGACAACAAAACCAATCAGTCCGGTTTTGAGCCAACTAACATTTTCTAGTTTGTTTTTATTTTTAATGATGTCAACCGCGAATACATAAATATATAATAAGGCAAATAAAACTAGTACTACCCAAATGACATTAACCATATTAATACATTTTAAATTAAAGATGAACCTTATCCAATTTTATATATAAATGAGATAAGAGAACACTTCGGCTATTTTAAATAAATACAATGAATGAAAAGTTACAAAAAATTGTACAACACTGCAAAAATGAAACTTTGAACCTATATGCTGCATAAATTTCCCAAAAAACAGACCCCTTTGCATTCATGAAAGGAAGCACCCACCTAATATTAGAAGAACCAATTATTTAATTTAAGAGATATTGGTGTCTCAAGCAAAAAGTGGAATTTATATTCAAAATAATAACTTGCTGATTTATAAATAGTTAGGGCGAAAATTACAAAATCGCTCAAATTGGACCCGATTTAAAAGTGTATTTACCCGAAGCCGAGTTAAAAATATTTATCCCCAATTTCAATCCTTTAATATTTCAGTATCTAAATGAAACTAATTATCAATATATATTAGTAATTTGGTTTCATTATTTTCAAACCAAAAAAAATAAAATGAAAGATTTACGTTACCCTATTGGAAATTTTGAACTTAGGCCTTACGATGAAGTAACAAAAAATGAATGGTTGAATAATTTTAGAAATTTACCAAAAGATTTAGAAAATGTTGTTAAAAATTTGAATCAAAACCAATTAGATACGCCCTACAGAGAAGATGGATGGACGGTACAGCAAGTGGTACATCATTTAGCCGACAGTCACATGAATTGTTATATATACTTTAAATTAACATTAACAGAAGATTTGCCAATCATTAAAGATTATAATGAAAATGACTGGTCTAATACAACCGATGTTATACATACGCCAATAAACTTTTCAATAAATCTCCTTTATGCATTACACCAAAGATGGGCCGATTTACTCAGCAGCTTTACTACTGTTGAATGGCAAAAAAAGTTCTTCCATCCAACACATAAAATAGAAATTAGTTTATGGGACATGTACACTGTATATGTATGGCATGGCAAGCATCATATTGCACATATCAAAAATTTAATTGAAACAAAAGGGTGGTAATAAATTATAGAAAAATAGTTTTATTTGTAAATGTTATAAATACACAGAAATAAAATTAACTGACTAAAATCATAGCAAATTTCAAGCATATAAATAGAATTAAAAGTCGTTTATGACCCAACGCATAAAGCTATTGTAACACTAATTTTAATTTTACATATCATTAATAAACCAAATAAATAGATGATATGAAAAAAGTAAATATATTTTTAGTTGTATTACTTACGAGTACAATTTTCGCTTGTAATAGTGCAGAAAATAAAGAAGCAGAAAATGAAATGACAGAAAATGAAATGACAGAAAACGTTCAATCAATTGGACAGTCTGGCGTAAAAGATGATGCTTCTCAAAAAAATGTGGTACAAGTCGCAGTTAGTAG
>CALLKA010000046.1 GCA_938008665.1 uncultured Bacteroidota bacterium | reverse complement strand
AAATAATTGTACACCCTAAAGCGAATCGTGATATTGAAGAATACGTAATTAGTCAATTATTAGGTTATAGAAAACAAGTAGAAGCAGGTATTAATACATTTGATCAGTTAATTAAATTATACTCTGAAGATCCAGGTGCTAAAGAAAATTTAGGGGTATATAATTTAAATAGAAATGAAAGAAACTTTGATCCAGCTTTTATGGCGGGTTCTTTTAGATTAAAAGAAGGTCAAATTTCTGCTCCCATTAAATCAAAATTTGGCTACCATTTAATTCAATTAATTTCTAGATCTGGCGATGATGCCGTGGTAAAGCATATTTTAAGAATTCCTCCGATTACCAACGATGAAATTAACGAAACAAAGCATTTATTAGATAGTATTAGAAAAGAGGTACTTGCTGGAAAATTAATTTTCGGAGAAGCGGTAAATAAATATAGCGATGACGAGGGAAGTAAGTTTAGCGGAGGTTCAATTACAGGCAATGATGGATCTGCATATGTAAATCTGGATCAATTAGATAAGGACATGATCATAGCGGTAAAAACCATGAAGCCAGGGGAGATTTCAGAACCACAAGTATATGTGGATGAAAGAGGTAGGAAAACGGTTAGATTGATTTATTTTAAAGAAAGATCTGCTCCGCATAAAGAAAATTTAAAAGAAGATTATAATAAGGTATCTGTTCGTGCTTTGGAAGAAAAGAAAGCAAAAGCTATGGAAACATGGTTTAAAGAACACATCAACAATTACTATATTTATTTAGATTCAGAATACAATGCTTGTAAAGAATTGGTTGACTGGAATAAAGTAGCGAATAATATTATTAAGGTTAATTAAGATATACTTCAATGAGTGACGAGATTAAACACGAATGTGGACTAGCTTTTATCCGACTTCGTAAACCGCTTTCTTATTATTTACAATCTAAAGGAACGGTTACTTATGGACTAAACAAATTGTATTTGCTGATGGAAAAGCAGCACAATCGTGGTCAGGATGGTGCAGGTTTAGCGACACTCAAATTAAATATTGAACCAGGAAATCCATTTTTATATCGCTTAAGAAGCAATGCGCCACAGCCCATTGCTGATTTATTTTACAAGATTGGTTTAGAGATTCAAGAATTAGAAAAATTCCAACCAGATATTGCTAAGCACCCGGGTTTAATGAAAGGACATTTGCCTTTTATGGGGGAGATATTATTGGGACATTTAAGATATGGAACACAGGGTAAAAATAATGTAGAGTTCTGTCATCCTTTTATCAAAAGAAATTTAGTTCCAGGCAAGAATATTGCCTTAGCCGGCAATTTCAACTTGGTTAATACAGATGAATTATTCCAAAAAATTAATTTTGATCCAGGTCCTTTTGAAAAGCAAAGTGATTTAGCAGCGATGATGGAAGTGATTCATCATTTTTTATGCAACGAAGAATCTGTTAATCCTAATAATCCCAATATTGCCAATGCATTAAAAATGGCGCTGCCATTGTTTGACGGAGGTTTTACAATAGGAGGATTGGTAGGGAATGGATATAGTTTTATCATGCGTGATGCACACGGTATTCGCCCTGCTTATTATTATATCGACGGGGAAGTGATTGTAGCAGCAAGTGAGAGAGCTGCAATACGTACCACCTTTAATGTGG
>CALLKA010000045.1 GCA_938008665.1 uncultured Bacteroidota bacterium | reverse complement strand
GCTGATATTATAAACACAGACACAGAACTCAGTAATTTAATCCCCTATGTAGAAGCAATTAAAAATGCATACCCCACACAATTAATTTCAATTGACACTTTTAATCCAGTAGTGGCTGAGCAAGCACTAAATGCAGGTGCACATGTTATTAATGATATAAGTGGTGGAAGTTTTGACACTAAAATTTTAGAAGTGGTTTCAAAATACAATGCTGGGTATATAGCCATGCATGTAACAGGAAACCCGCTTACTATGCATCAAATTGAAGAAAGAACAGATATCATTGCCGCGATTATTGATGATATGGAAATGAAGAAAGAATTACTTAACTCCTTTGGTATTAAAAACTGGGTCATGGATCCAGGTTTTGGATTTGGAAAGACGATTCAGGAAAATTTTGATATCGTTAAAAGATTACAAGAATTAAAAGTTACCAACCTTCCCATTTTATTAGGGGTTTCTAGGAAGTCCAGTATTTATAAAACATTGGGCATTGGGCCAGAAGATGCTTTAAATGGCACTACGGTTTTACATACTTTGGGATTAATGAATGGTGCATCTATATTAAGAGTCCATGATGTAAAAGAAGCAAAACAAATAATTCAACTACTACCCTACCTACAATAAAAAACTCCCTCCCAAAATGGGAAGGAGTTTAATTTATATTTCTAATAAAAATAAATTTATTTCTTTGCGCCAACTGGAGAAGGAGGTGCAGATACTGATTTAGAAGTTACATCTACTACTTCAATATCAAAAGCTAAATTTTCATACGCTTTAATTTGACCATTAGGCTGAGGGCCATAAGCCAACATTGCAGGAATGTATAAACTTCCTTTTCCACCTTTACCAAAATATTGTAATCCAATATCCCAACCTTGAATCACTGAGTTAGTTGCAATTTTTACTTCGTAAGGCTTCGATGCAGAATCTTTAGGATTAATATTTGTATCAAAAGTTTCTCCTTTAAAATTATAGCCTTTATAATATACGCTTGCAACTTTTGTAGAGTCTACTTTGTTTGTTGCATCACCCGCTTCTTTTACGACAACGAATACACCATCTGGTGATTGTACTGCATTGATCTTGTTTTTAGCTAAGTATGCCTTAATCGCATTGATTTCTCTATTTTTTTCTGCAGCCATTTCTTTTTTGTAATCTTCATCCACTTTTGAAACATCCGCAAAAACGTCTAAAATTTCAGCTTTACCTAATATGATATCTTTAGCTTTAAATACTTCATTCACTTGAACAGCCCCCATTTTAACTAAAGTATCAATGCTTAAAGAGAATTCAATTTTATCTCCTTTTTTACATTTTGTAATAATTTCAGTAAAAGTATATTTACCTAATCTTGCAGTGTCAATTGGGAAATAAACTGGTATTACACCATAAGTACTACTTAAAACAGTGTCTTTAGATTTTAACTTGTACTCAATATTTAATTTTACATATTGCCCTTGCGCCAATGGCTTTGAATTACCACTACCATGTGTAATTTTGTAAAGCATTCCTGAAGGGGCTTTTTCATATTGATTACAACTTGCAAACAATACAATAGCAGCTACTAACTTTAAAGTTGATTTTATCATTTTTAATTTAATTGTGTTAATTGTGATTTATAGTTTTCTATTATGGTTTTAAAATCGTTTAGTGTTTCATCCACTGATTTTGAAGATCTTCCTCCAGCCGCATTCGCATGTCCACCACCTTCAAAATGAGTTCTTGCAAATATATTAACATCAAAGTTACCTTTGCTTCTAAAACTCCATTTTCTTTCTTCTTCTCTGTCAATTACAATGGCCGCAAATTTAATGCCTTCTATTGATAATAAATAATTAACAAGGCCTTCGGTATCCCCTGTTTTTAAGTCAAATTTGTAAATATCTGTTTTAGGAATCGCCATAATTGCTGTTTTAAATTCTGGCAAAACGGTCATCCTATTCAAAAAAGCATTTCCCATGAATTTTAAGCGTCCTTCTGTTGAATTATCATAGATATTTTCATGAATTTTAGCGTGTTGCAAACCCAATTCTTTCAAATGGGCCACAATTTTATGAACTGACGCAGTGGTAGATGGGAAACGGAATGATCCAGTATCTGTCATTAATCCGGTATACAAGCAAGTGGCTATATCTAAATTAATTAAGTTACTATGCCCTGATTGAACGATAAAATCATACACCATTTCACAGGTAGAACTCATCTTTACATCACTAATTCCATATGCAAATGAAGGAGTATCAGGTTGTTGGTGATGATCAATTAATATTTTTAATGCCTTAGCATCCCTGATAACTGGCTCTAAATGCTTTGTACGATGTAAAATATTGAAATCCAAACAAAATACATAATCAGCAGCTGCAACAATCTCACTGGCTTCATTCTTATTTGCTTCAAAATCAATGACTTGGTCAACACCAGGCATCCAATCTAAAAACTGTGCCCAATTAGTCGGTGAAATCACGGTAACCTCATGACCCAGTTGTTTCAAAAAGTGATACAAACCAAGCGTAGAACCCATCGCATCCCCATCTGGCTTTTGGTGTGCAGTGATTACAGCCTTAAAAGGTTGATTTAGAAATGGATAAAATTGTTCTATTGTTTGCATAAGTGGACAAATTTAACATAAATCAGATGTTTTTCAGTAAATTTGCGCCTTCAATTAAAAACTTTCAACAAAATATATATGAGTAACAGCACATTTACAATGATTAAACCTGATGCAACATCAAAAGGGTACACAGGGGCAATTTTAGATCAAATTATCAAAGCCGGCTTCAAAGTTAAGGCAATGAAATGGACTAATTTGACGCCAGCACAAGCTGGTCAATTTTATGAAGTTCATAAGGAACGTCCATTTTATGGTGAATTAGTTGAATTTATGAGCAGTGGCCCAATTGTAGCAGCTATCCTTGAAAAAGAAAATGCAGTCGCTGATTTTAGAACATTAATTGGTGCTACTAACCCAGCTCAAGCTGCGGAAGGTACGATTCGTAAGAATTTTGCTGCTTCTATTGGAGAAAACGCAGTTCACGGAAGTGATAGTGATGAAAACGCCCAAATTGAAGGTGATTTCTTCTTTTCTAAATTAGAAAGATTTTAATCCAACTTTAAATATAGTATTTACAAAAAGCACCTCGATTGGGGTGCTTTTATTTTTTAGCCCCTCTAGTTTTTGGTTTGCCGTATTTTTTTTGCATTACTTCTTTGTGATTCTTTCTTTTATTCACTTTGCTATTTTTAGCAGACTTTTCATGAAACGCAGGCCCCGATTCTTCTTTTTTGGGAACCTTAGTTTGAATAATTTTCATCCGAATCTTTGGCTTCTCATCTTCCGTTAAAATAGTTGAAATTTCAAGTTCTTCTGGCAATGGTAATAATGGAATATCTTGTTTCATTAGGGTTTCAATCCCCTTTTGTAATACCTGTTCTTTTTCCGTTATAAAAGTTATGGCAATCCCTTTTTTATCTGCACGTCCTGTTCGGCCAATACGATGAATATAATTTTCAGGCACATCTGGCGTGTCAAAATTTATTACATGGGTCACTTCTGCCACATCAATACCTCTCGCCATCACATCCGTTGCAATGATATATTTGAATACGCCAGCTTTAAACTGTTTCACTGTATTGAAACGATAATTTTGATCTTTATTGGAATGGATCACCCCTACTATTTCAGGAAAATTAATTACAAGTTGTTCGAATAATTGGTCAGCCAAAGCCTTAGTGGCAGCAAATATTAATACTTTGGTCATTGCTTCATTGGTTGACAATAACAGGTTTAATAAATTTACTTTTGTATTAAAATTTGGAACGTGATAAGCAGATTGAATAATGTTTTCTAATGGGGTTCCTGTAGGAGCTGCTTCCACTCTGATGGGCGCATTAAAATAATCGTGCATTAGCTTTTCAACATCATCAGTAATAGTGGCAGAGAAAAGTAAGTTTTGTCTTTTCTTTGGAAGTAGTTCTAAAATATTAGTGATCTGTTTCCTAAAACCTAAATTCAACATCTCATCCATTTCATCGATGACTAATTTTTTAATCATTTTTGTTTTAAATGCACCATTCATAATTAAATCAAATAATCTTCCTGGTGTAGCTACTAATACATCCACCCCTTTTTCAACTTCAATTTGTTGTGTATTTATATTTACACCACCAAAAACACCCACTGTAATTACACTCATATAAGTCGTTAATTTCTTAACCGACTCTACCACTTGCACCACTAATTCACGGGTTGGAACGATGATTAAAATTTGGGGATCTTTATTTTTGTCATATTTCCATTGTCTTAAACAAGGAAGTAAGTAGCCGAATGTTTTACCTGTTCCAGTTTGCGCAATACCACAAACATCCGCCCCAGACATCACGATTGGAAACACACGATGTTGAATGGTGGTTGGCATTGAAAAGCCTAACTCCTCTAAGGATCTTAATAAGGGTGTATTTAGATTTAAATCTTGAAATGTCATAGCGCTTAAATGTGGCACGAAGGTAGTTTATTATAAGCGCTTAAATCATTAAATAATAACTTATTTGGCATGTACAAAGACCCAAAATACTGAATTTCAACATTTTATAAATATTTCGCTGGAGTGCTATATGATTGCTTTAAAAAAATTATATTTAAATATTGTAAGAACGAATATTCCGAAAATATATAAATCAAAAAGTATAAAATGAAAAACGCTAAAACTGGAAAATCAATGTTAACCACAATGATAAAAAGTGCAACACTATTAATTATTTTAGTTCAAAGCACAGTTTTATTTAGTCAAAACGACGACAATATCAATAGTAGAGATATTTTATACCTTACTTCCGGGGGAAAACTCATTCCACAACAAGCAATTATGGATATTAGGCATTATACCATTGCATTAGAAGTGGACATGGTAAAAAAATCTATTAATGGCTCCACAGAAGTAAGTTTAAACTTGTCTAAAAAAACTGATACCCTATTACTTGATTTAATTCATTTATATGCAGTTACAAAAGTAAAGGTCAATAATAAACCTGCTTCCTTTTACCAACACGATGATAAAATATTTATTACCAACACGACAGGTTTTGAAATAGGCAATCAAAAAATATTGGTTGAATACAATGGTATTCCTCCCGTGGCAATCAAACCACCATGGGATGGAGGTTTTACTTGGGCAAAAGATACAAATGGCAATGATTGGATGTCCATTAATATACAAGGGGAAGGTGGAAAAATGTATTTCCCATGTAAAGATCATCCAAGTGACGAACCTAATGAAGGGGCTGATTTGAAAATTACCATTCCATCAAATTTAATGGTAGCAGGCCCTGGTTTATTATTGGGCGTAACAACAAAAAAGAACAAATCTACCTACCATTGGAAAACCAATTACACTATTAGTAATTATTGTATTTTATTCAATATTGGTAAATACAAAGTGATTAAAGATGAATACACTACTGTATTGGGAACCAAAGTGCCTATTGAATATTATGTATTAGAAGTGGACACCATGCATGCGAAAAAAGTGATTGAAACGAGAAAAAGAGATAGCAAAATATTAGAGAAATATTTTGGAGAATACCCATGGGCTAAAGAAAAAATTGGTATTGCTGAAGTGCCGAACTCTGGTATGGAACATCAAACC
>CALLKA010000044.1 GCA_938008665.1 uncultured Bacteroidota bacterium | reverse complement strand
GTTTGTATAATTCCTCAAGGATTGTTTTTGTGGAGGTTTCTTTGATCTTCACCCATTCGATGTTATCCTTTTTCTCGTCCTTTAGTCGATTGAAAATGATTGTCGGAGCATCGTCGGAGTATAGATTGATGTTTTCCTTTACTTGTAATTGACTATCAATCAGGATTCGAATTGGATTTCTACCCGTGAATTCACGAACCGTTAGCGTCGGATTGTCATTCATAGCGGTATGTTTTCCTACTAAAATCCCATGTTCTTGACTACGCCATTTGTGTACAAGCGCTTTCGTTTCTTCGCAGGAAATCCAATTTATTCCTTTTTCCTCATTGGATTCAGAAGCTGGGCTGTCAAAACCAAAGGCTGAAATAGCACATCTAAATCCAATATAGGATTTCGCTGTATCTTGGTATTCATAATTGCGCGTACTTACTTGACAATTGTAGGCAATATCCTTCCATGATCCACCACGAACCACTTTACGTTTCATTGAAACTGGATCATCATCTTTGGCGTTGTATTGTAAATCTGGACTTAAATCACCTAAAAAATTATAGCCGCCTTCATAATAAACAGACCCCGTCCACTCGGCAACATTACCTGCCATATCGGCTAAGCCATATCCATTTAATGGAAAGCTTTCCACTTTCATCGTATAAATATTATCCTTATTTGGACTACCACCATAATAATCACCACGACCAGGCTTAAAATTGGCCAACAACCAACCTTGCTTTGTTCTTGAATTTGGACTACCCCAAGGATACATGGCATTTGATTGCAAACCACCTCTTGCAGCATACTCCCACTCGGCTTCCGTTGGTAAACGATATATGGCATCCACTTTTAAATCTGGACGGCCTGGGTGTCCACCATAGTAATCACTATTATTCGTTCTCCAATAACAAAAAGCATTTGCTTGTTTCCAAGTAATTCCTACTACCGGATATTCATTAAAGGATCTATGAGAAAAATATAATCTTGTTAAAGGTTCATTATAGGAATAAGAATAATCACGCATCCAAACCAAACTGTCAGGATACACAGGCTGATTTTGCGCTACAATAAATTTGCCAATGGCTTGCTCTAAACCTTTTGAAGCCCTTGCTGCAGCTTTTAAATCAATATAAACTGTTTTGTAAATTAATTTGTTAGGGTCAATTTCAATGCGACCTTGTATGCGGTTGTCTGGGGAAAGCAATAACTCATTTAACTTCTCAATTACTGCTTTACTTGAATAATTGATTCTTTTAACTTTAGTCCAATCCACTTTCAATACCGTGTCTTCTGTTTGGTTAATACCTCCACCATATAGCGCCAAATAACATAAAGAATCTCTTACATAATTTACAAATGATCGGTATTGCGCATTGGTTATTTCTGTTCGATCCATCCAAAAACTAGGAACTGAAACCAGTTTTTTTCGATTAATCATGGCCATATCCACCTCCTCGTCACTTGCACCTAAATAAAAGGCACCTCCTTTAATTTCGATTGTATTAGGATCGGGTTTCCAAATAAACTTCTTAGGCTTTCTTTGCTGAATAAAAACAAGTGCAAATAGCACTGTAAAAAACAAAAAAGGAAATTTAAATTGCCTTATTGTATATTTTTTTGTCATAATCTAGTTTTAGACCAACCCTTTAAAAAATTGTTTAAAAGGAGGTTTACTTTTAGTGCTTCAAAATACAAAAAATAAATAAAAAACCTGTCATTTTTCAACCGAATTATCTGATAGTCAGATAGTTTATGAAGGTTGCAAATTAGTACTTTAAATTGTTAGATTAATGCTAAAATATCGTCCAAGTTGCTATTTTGGGGATAGCAAGTTTTATTTACACATATATAATACTGATTATCAAATGAATGTTTGCCAATCGTGCAGGGTAAGCGCGGGTGTTCCTTCTCTGAAAAAATGAGTATTTTATGGGGTTCAAAGCCAGATAACGCCTTTTTTAAGGAATTGTGAACTTTCGGCCCAATGGCGACTAATTCAATAGCGTCTGAAGCCATCCAGCTATAACATTGCCCCCAAAAGCTAAATGAGCTTGGATATTGTATGATCAATTTGCGCATTTGATGTATCATTTGTTCCGATTGACGAACCCAGTGGGGATTGTCAAAAACTTGGCCTAAGTAATATAAACTCATACAAAGCAAAGCATTGCCACTTGGTTGTGCGCCATCATAAGTGTCCTTTTGTCTTATAATCACATCCGATTGGTATTGTGCCGTATAATAAAAAAACACGCCCTCCTCGTCTACAAAATGGGCTTGCACATATCCCATCCACTTTTCTGCCTTATGCAAATAATCGGTATCTCCTGTAATTTCTTGAAGATGAATATAGGATTGTATTAATGCGCCATAATCATCCAAAAAAGCAAATGATTTTTTTACACCGTTGGTGTTAGTATGATATAAATATTCCTGATCCTTGTCTGAAAAATTATTTTCAACCCAAACAATCGCATCTATCGCAGCTTGCTTGTATTCCTCATCCCCAATGGCAGCATAGGCTTTACACAATGCTGTAATAAGCAAACAATTCCAAGATAAAATTATTTTATGATCAAGTGCCGGTCTTATTCTTTTAGATCGATGATTGAATAAAATATTTTTTGCAATAACAAATTCGGGGGTGACACTTTTTTCAATCGATGCAGTCGTCCATAAAATATTGGTATGTTCCCAATTGCCATTTTTGGTTACTTGATAATAATTACAAAATTCTGTGAACAAGGATGGATCCAATAGTTGTTCAATTTCATCAAAGGTCCAGGTATAAAATTTACCTTCCACACCTTCACTGTCTGCATCTAATGCGGCATAATAAGCACCTTGTTGGTTAGCTAATTCTCTTTTTAAAAACGAAACCGTTTGTTTTATAATAGGTACATAAATTTCCTTTTGAGTAATTTGATAGGCTTCGGCCATTACCCCAATGAGCAATGCATTGTCATACAACATTTTTTCAAAGTGAGGCGCCTGCCACTGAGCATCTGTACTGTACCTAGCAAAGCCGCCACCCAAATGATCATACAACCCGCCTTGTATCATTTTATCAATGGATCGTATCGCATGAACCATGCAACTTTCATTGCCATTCATTTTGTAATTTCTAAATAACATTTGTAAACAAAATGTTTGCGGGAATTTTGGAGCTGATCCAAAACCGCCCCACATCGTATCCGCATTTTGTAATATTCTGTTCCCGATGATTTCTACTTCTTCCTTGGTGGGTAAATTATTATCCGCGTTTTCGGTATCAATCTCACTGTTAAATGATGCGGGTTTATGTATGATATTCTTGTTTAATAAATGTTGCGTAAGTTGCTCTGCTTGGTCATTTAGCTTTTCAATATTATTGCTATAAGCTTCGTTTACCACTTTTAACACATCCATCCAGGAAGCACGTTGCGGAATAGTCCTTGGTGGAAAATAAGTACCTCCAAAAAAAGGCTTACCATTCGGTAGTAAAAAAATATTTAAAGGCCATCCGCCAGAACCAGTCATTGCTTGAAGTGCATCCATATAAATATGATCCACATCGGGACGCTCTTCGCGGTCTACTTTCACATTGATAAAATGGGCATTCATATATGAAGCAACAGTTTCATCTTCAAAACTTTCACGCTCCATCACATGACACCAATGACATGCAGCATAGCCAATACTTAATAAAATGGGTTTGTTTTGATTTTGTGCATCGGTAAATATAGTAGGCGACCAGGCCACCCAATCCACTGGATTATGCGCATGCTGTAATAAATACGGGCTCGTTTCTTCTATAAGACGATTGGTAAATTTGGGATTTGCATTCATTTAAATGCAATTTAATTGAAGAAGAAAAATTTTAGGTACTTCCTACTTATTTCTTTTTACTACTTAAGGAAAGATATTGATCCAACCCAGACATCATACTTGTGGTTTGTGGGCTAGGTACTCTAATATGCAAAGTTAATCCTGCATCTTCAACGGCTTTGCAAGTATTGGAACCAAAGGCGCCAATGATGGTACCATTTTGTTTAAAGTCAGGTTTGTTATCAAATAAACTCTTTAATCCGCTCGGCGTAAACAAACAAATGATATCAAATTCAGTGGTTTTCAATAGTGCCGATATATCACTACTCACAGAACGATACATATAGCCTAATTCAAATTTGGTTGCATGCTCCTTTAACCAATTGACAATTTCATTGTCTTGTTGATTTTCGCTACACACATACAAAAACTTTTCGTTTAATTTATGTTTGTTTAAAACATCAAACATTTTTTTATTAGAACCATCCGTACCAAAAAATACTTTTCTTTTTCGATACATGATAAACTTTTGCAAATACAAGGCAACAGATTCGGTAATGCAAAAATATTTTGTGTCCTGGCTGATACTTACTTTTAATTCGTCGCAGGTTCTAAAAAAATGATCAATGGCATTTTTACTCGTAAAAATAACAGCAGTATATTCTGAAATATCAATCTTTGTTTTTCTAAAATCTTTTCCGGAAATAGGTACCAATTGAATTAATGGCTGAAAATGAAGCGCAACCGAATGTTTTCGCTCTAACTCGAAATAAGGTGATTTTTCACTTTCTGGCCTTGCCTGGGAAACTAGAATTTTTTTAATGGTCTTTGTTGTAGTCGATTTTTTTGCTCCACTCATTTCACTTCCATTTTTATTTTCGTATCCTATTAATAAATGCCGCCAAAATATTGTACTATAAACTTATACAATATAGTAAGTGGCAATATCTCGAAGGCACAAAGGTATAGAAAAAAATGAAATGACGAGATATGTAATTTATTCCTAACTGATGTTAGGGAGAACAAGTACCTATATAAAATTAAAAGGACCGTAATTAAAGCAGCACCGCCTATTGCATAAGGATGAAAGTAGGGTTTTGAAAAGGCCAATACCAATATAAAAGGCACTAATAAAACACCCAACACTTTATTAATCATAAATACTACGAAAATATAGGTATTGACGAGTTCCTTTGCATTAAAAACATACCCGGCAATTTGTAAGGAAATATATTTTCCAATATATAAAAATGTAAAAAATAAACTAATATAAAAAAATCCCTCCCAAAAGGACAGCGCCAACAAGTGTCGATTAAAAATCAACAAGGTAGACATCAAAGAAAAACTTAAAATAAAACATATATTAATAATAAGCGAGCCCAAACTATTTTGTAAAAGCTGCTCCCGATATTGAATCATCCTTAATGAGGATTGGCTAAACTGTTTAAAAAGTTTAGAAAAATATTGGGGGAAAACATTATTTACAAATCCGAATAAAAAAATCAGAAGGAGGATCATGTAAAAAAGTAAATCTTTATCTGGCAATGCAAATCTTTGTTCAATTTTATATACCACTTGCGATTCTCTTGCGATTAGGTTACTGGGAAAATATAATTTATAGGCATTTCTTTTTTGTAAAAAATAATTCTTATACGCCTTAAGGGTATTAAAATTACTATCCATTTTATTTCCAATAAATGATTGCACAAGCCATGCATCTGCGATTTGAAAGGAAGTTGGAATCACAGGCACATACTTGATCAATAAGGTGTCCTTAACCAAAATTGAATCCGCCTGCAACGCTGTTGTATCCTTGCCCAAATCAGTTGATGGCACTTGATTTTGAAAGGAGCTAAAAAGGATAAAGCATCCTACTATAATAAAAATATATATTTTGCCAAACTGCATACATTGCAAAAATAAGTATACTGATGCAGAATTAGTAACTTATAACTAGCTTTGTCCCAATACATTTTAAACTATTCTATGGCAGGCATCTATATTCATATACCCTTCTGTAAAAAAGCTTGCCATTATTGCAATTTTCATTTTTCTACTCAGCTCAAATACATTGATCAATTTACAAAGGCGATTATCCAAGAAATCGAAGTTCAAAAAAACTATCTTTCCGAGCCTATTGAAACGCTTTATTTTGGTGGTGGGACCCCTTCGTTAATGCCCATGGACGATTTTCATAAAATTATAGACAAAGTAAGATCCGTCTTTACACTTGATTCCAATATCGAATTTACCATCGAGGCCAATCCTGATGATATCCAACCCAACCAGGTTAAGGCCTGGAAAAAAGCAGGGGTAAATCGACTTAGCATAGGTATCCAAAGCTTTCAGCCAGCTGCACTTCAATGGATGAACCGTGCCCATACAACCGAACAAGCTCATGATGGAATTAAAGCAGCACAAGGGGAAGGCATTGAAAATATAAGTATTGACTTAATTTATGGAACACCACATTTGACCAATGATGATCTTAAGGCTGATTTAGAAATCATCAACCATTACCAAATTCAACATCTTTCTTGTTATGCACTCACTGTTGAAGAAAAAACAGCCCTGCATACCATGATTCAAAATAAAAAGATAGATCAGGTTCATCCAGAACAGCAAGCAGCACATTTTGAAATCATCACTAATTACGCCGAACAAATAGGGATGGAACATTATGAGATTTCTAATTTTAGCCAACCCGGTTTCAGGAGTAAACACAATAGTAATTACTGGAAAGGCGTGCCTTACTTAGGACTAGGCCCATCGGCCCATTCTTATAATAAAACCACCAGGCAATGGAATGTTGCTAATAATCAGCTTTATTTTAGCATGCTTGAAAAAAATGAATTGCCATTTGAAATTGAACAATTACCACTGGCGACCAAATACAATGAGTATATGATGATTTCCTTGAGATGTATGGAAGGGTTTTCGCTTGAACATATTTCCCAAAATTATGGCCCAGCATTTCATGCGCATACCCTTAAAATCACACAAGATTTTCTTGCAAAAAACTGGCTTTGCAAAACTAGCCAAGGATATACACTTACAAAATCAGCTAAGTTTTTTGCAGATGGTATTGCGAGTGATTTTTTCTGGATCAATTAAAAACAGATTTCGCAATAAATGATTTGCTCAATTTAAAATAATATCTTTTCAATTTCCTTGAATGCGACTGTTGGATTTTGCCCCTCCCATAAAATTTTATATACCGCATCAATGATGGGTAATTCAATGCCTAAATCTTTATTGATCATAGTAATACACTTGCTGGCATTATAACCTTCAGCCACCATATTCAATTCCAACTCGGCCGATTTTACTGAATAACCCTTGCCAATCATATTTCCAAAAGTCCTATTTCGGCTATGCAATGAATAGCAAGTAACTAATAAATCGCCTAAATAAACGGAGGCTGCATAATTCACTGGCGTTCCTTCCGATTTTTCTTTTTGCCTTATTGCACTTAACAAAACTTTCATTTCGTTTGCGCAATTGGCGATGTATACACTCAAAAAATTATCGCCGTATTCCAAGCCATGTGCAATCCCTGCACCTAATGCATAAATATTTTTTAGGACACCCGCATACTGAACTCCCACCACATCATTGTTAATAATTGTATTGATATAATCAGATTTAAAATAAGAAGCAATTTCGTTGGTCAGCATAGTATCTACACCTGAAAATGTCAAATAGGACAACTGCTCTGCAGCCACTTCTTCAGCATGACTCGGTCCCAATAAAGTAAAATATTGCTGTATTGGGAAATCAAACTTTTGTGCCAAAAATTCATGTAATAAAATATTATACTTAGGCATTACCCCTTTAATAGCAGAGACCACTTTTTTGTCTTTCAATAAATCCGAAGACACCCCTTCCAAAACAGATGCAATGTGAATGGAGGGAACTGCCATAATAATAACAGTGGATTGTTTGACCACTTCAGCTATATCATCTGAGAAATTAATCTTAGTGGTATCAAAAAAAGCATTTCTAAGGTAATGCGGATTATGGTGTCGCTTTTTAAAGTAGGCGATATTTTCCGATTGCCTAACCCACCAATTAATTTCATGCCCGTTATCTGTGATAATTTTTGCAATAGCAGTTGCCCAACTTCCACTTCCAATAATACCAATTTGCATGTTGCTCATTTTTGCAAACATACGAAACTCAATAAAAAAGGGGCGCATTTTTTAAATGCGCCCCGTATTCAGCTAGTTTTCAACTAAATAAGATTACTTCTTCTCTTCAAATAATTTTTCTTTAGTTACTACATTCACCAAACTACCCTCTTTTAATGTTTTACTTACTGTGCTATAAGGTCCAGTGATGATTTTATCTCCAACTTTTACTCCAGACACTTCAATAAAATTTAAATCCTGAATGTCGGTTTTCACTTTCACCATTTTCACTTTATTGTCCTTTTGCAACACAAAAACTACTTCACTCACATCTTCATCAATAGTAGTGGGTGCTTTTTCAGTACTTGAATTTGCGGTTGATTTAGTTACCTCCGTATTTTTCCCTTCCCCTTTCGCATCTCTTGTAGTTACCGCATTTAAAGGTACCGTAACCACATTTCTTTTTGACTTGGTTTGGATGTCAGCACTTGCTGTCATACCTGGACGGAAAGGAAAAATATTATTGTCTTTGGCTAAATCAGCGTACTCTTCAGGTAATAATCTAATGTGAACTTTATAGTTAGCAACTTCTGCCGAACTTGATACCCCAGAAATAGCGGTAACTGGATTCGCGATTTTATAAACTACCCCTTTGAATTTTCTATTATTATATGCGTCTACTTCAACAAGCGCTGTATCACCCAATTTTACTTTAGTAATGTCATTCTCTCCTACATCCACTCTTACTTCAATACTTTTCATATCTGCAACACGCATCATTTCAGTACCCGTCATTTGCGCCGTTCCTACGACTCTTTCCCCTTTTTTTACATTCATCAAACTAACAATACCATCCATAGGACAAGTAATGATTGTGCGCGCTAAATCCTTTTCAGCCCGAGCCAATTGCGCTCTCACGCCTTGTATTTGCGCTTCACCACTTTTGATGGATTCCTTTGCTGAATTATAACTTGATTCCGCTGATCTAAACGCTTGCTCTGTTTGCTCATATTCTGCTCTAGAAACAATTTTATCAGCAAATAATTTTTTATAACGATCATTCGTAGCTTTTGTATTTTCATACACGGTTTTTAAACCGCTTAAACCCGCTTTTACATTCTCGTATTGCGCCTTTACTTGATTTACACTTGCAGTTACCTGATCACGTTGAGAAGAATAAATATCAGCGTAAATTTTTGCTAGCACCTGCCCTTTGGTAACGCGATCACCTTCTTCTACAAAAAGGTTGACAATTTCACCAGAAATATCTGGGCTAACTTTTACTTCAATTTCAGGATACACCTTACCACTTGCATTTACGGACTCAGTAATAGTACGTAATTGAACTGCTTCAACAGTTACAGCAATACCTTCCTCTTTACCTATGACGCCTGCTTTTTTTAAGCCGATTAGTAATCCAATCACGATAACAAATCCTACGCCTATCCAAATAATTTTCTTGTTCATTTTTATATATTTTACTTCTGTAATTTTTTTAGTTTATCTGTTAATTATAACTCCAACGAAACGCCTTTGTAAAACTCTAACAATTTAATTCTAAATACATATTCATATTGTGCAGATTTAAAATTAACCTTAGCTCTTAAAAAGTTATTTTGATTATTCAATAATTCAATGGTACCTAATAAGCCAAGCTCATATCTTTTAGTTGCAAATTGATACGCCTTTTCTGCTGAGCTAACTGCTTTCTGATTCGCATTCAATTTATTCAATGCTACAATCGCATTAGTGTATGCCGCATAAATATCCTGCTTTAACTTACGTTGGATGTTTTCCTGCTGCAATTCAGTTGACCTATAATTTAACTTAGCTTGTTGGTAGGATATTTTGGATTGACCACCATTAAAGATGGGTATGGACAATTGTAAACTTAAACTTTGACCAAAGTTGCTATTTACTTGGTTACCCCAGCCATTCCAAATATTACCCCAGTTTCTGTTGGCAGTAGTGGCTGTATAGGTAGGGCTTTGAACAAAGTATTTACTATTGTTTAAAGTAACAAAAGGACTTGCAGGTGTAATTGCACTCACCCCTGTAATATCAAAGCCCGATGTGTATTTAAATTGATTAGAGAAATTAGAAGATAAGCCATAACCAAAGCTTAAAGTTGGATAAAAATTCGCCTTTGCAGCGGCTACTGACTTCGAAGCTGCTTGTACGCGCAACCCTGCAGCTTTTACATTTGGTAAATTTTGTTCTGCAATGGTAAAAACATAATCCGGCTGCAAATCAGTAAACGGTTGAATTTTAATTTTTTCAACAGGCTGAACTAAAACATCAAATTCAGTGCTCGCATCTAAATTCAATAATGCTTTTAAACTTAATTTGGTTTGAATTACATTAGAGATAGCCCCAATATAATTACTACTATCATTCGCTAATTGCGTTTCCAACTCCAACAAGTTAATTTCAGGGAGTACGCCCACTTCCACTCTTTTTTTAGTCGCATTCAATTGTTCAAGCGTTTGTTGAATTTGTATTTTAGTAATTTCAGATTGCTCAATCGCCGATAATACTTGTAAATAAAAAGTGGCTACATTCATTGAAATATCATTCGAAATAGTTTGCTTATCTGTTTCACTCGCCAACCAACTAAAATTAGTGGCTTCTGCATTATTCCTAAGTTTGCCCGCATTGAAAATTTGAACACCCCCATTTAGTCCAAAATTATTGAATAAAAATTGGGTGTTAGAGAAGCCGTTGGTGGTAGGGTCAATGGAACGCCCTAATCTTAATCCCGCGCCTGTTGATCCATTGATGGTTGGTAATCTATTTGAACTCGCTAATTGCGCTTGTAGCTTTGCCAATCTTGCTTGCACATCGGCTTGCTGAATGGAAATATTATGCTGAATGGCATATTCAACGCATGTTTTTAAATCCCAAGGCGTGCCGTTTTGCGCTTGTAAATTGATGCCAATTCCTAGGATTAAAATAGAAAAAATGTATTTCATCGACTTAATTGTGTTTTGAACTTCTTTTGAGAATACAAAAGTAAACTAATGCCGCCTAGTTTCCATATTTTTAGACAGGCGGAAAAGCCGTCTGCTGAACAGCAATAATGAACGATGAAAGGCTAACAAAATGCAGCCTTCGGTTAAAAAGGGAATGAAATTTATAAAAAACTACTTTTAAGCGGCCTTTTTATAATAAAATAGCCTGTATATGATTGAAACAAGCCCAACCAAGGCAATAGCCGTTAGTGCAGAATAGGGTTTATCTATAACGACCGCCACCGCAACAAACGCATATGCACATACAAAAATCACACAAAAAATAGGGGTCCATCTTTTCAAATACCCTGTTACCGATCCATCTCCCTGATTTTTACGCCTTAAAATTAAGAGGGTTGCTGCTGAGGTACTCATGCCCAAGCAATCCAAGAAAATGCTAAAACTCAATACATCATCCACCCCTTTGCCAAAAAATGTGACCAAGATGGTGGTTAAAGCAAAAAAGGTTAACCCTGGAACCAAGGCTTCCGTTTTGGGATGCTTTTTTTGAAATAGGGCAGGCAATACTTTATCCTCACTCATCGCAAACATCACACGAGGATTACTCATTAAAATCACATTCACATAGGCCAACACGCTTAGCACCATCGCGAAATCAAAAACCTTGGCACCTAATTTACCAAACCAGGCCTCAAATAATAAGGATCCAATCGCATTCGCATTTTTCATTTGGTCAAAACCAATTACTTTAATATAAGTATAATTAATAGTGAGATATAAAAATAACACGACAAGAATACCCACTACAATCCCCTTTTGCATAATTTTTCCAGATGCAACTTCAGATCCAAAATTGATGGTTTGTTGATAGCCTCCGTAAGTAAAGAAAACGGAAACCAAACTTACCAATAATAATAGCGCACCATTAGTACCATCATAGGTATAAATTTTTCCTTCATTAATGCCATGTGGCGGAACCGTGACACCTTTAAATAAGGAAGAAATTAATAAAACGATTAAAGAAATTTTCACCACCGTTAAAATGTTCTGTGTGCGACTGCTTGTTTTTAATCCCAGCAAATTGACAATATAAAAAAGCCCAACGGATACCGAAGCCACTATAATATTAAAAAGCGTACCTGAAGGTTGCCCAAATAATAAATCACTCACATAGTCTGCACCAATTAAGGCCACCACCGCTAATGAAGCTGCATTACTAATTAATATCAATACATTAATGGTGAATCCTACACCTGGATGATAACAATGCGCAAAAACTTTATAGTAGCCACCCATCACCGGAAGTCTTTGCCCAATTTCAGCATAAGTTAAAGCACCAAACAAAGCAATCAAGCCACCAATCAACCATGCGCTAAAAAAAATAAGCGGCGTGCCCGATTTTGCTGCAATGGTTGCGGGAGTTTTAAATATTCCCATTCCAATCACTAAGCTCACCACAATCATGGTTAAACTAAAAAAATTAATGGACTGTTTTTGCTTCATAGGTAATCAATGAAAGCTAAATATAATAAAAATGAGCAAGTTTTCAACAAGCCGTTAGTAATTAAAAACACATAGGGATATATAAATACTACATTTGATTTGGAATTAGGTTCATGCAAATGATTAAAAGGGAATCCCGTTTAAATCGGGGGCTATTCCCGTAGCTGTGAGTTCATTGCCAAAAGCAATCCATGCAATATATCCACTGAAGCAATTTGGGAAGGATGCATTAAAAAGAACAAGCCAGAAGACCTGCCTAGTGAATACATCAACAGCTTTCGGGTAAAAAGCAGGGATTGTAAAAAATGGATATGCCCTTGCAATACATTGGATAAATTTAAAAAGAAATCTAACGCTTTGCCATTCGCAGGTCAATTAATTATGGTTCTCTTTCTCCAGAAAGCTCATTGTCAACAACAAAAAAACAAACAATGAGCAAAAAATTAATCTCGCTCTCGGTGTGCCTTATCGCCACCACCCTCGCCTTTGGGCAAAAAAAAGAAATTAAAAAAATTTCCGACACCGTGATTTCATTAGATGAAGTGATTGTTACTGCGAACAAAGTAGAACAGAAGCAAAATGCTACAGGCAAAGTGGTTACTGTAATCAATGCAGCTGCACTTCAAGCGAATGCAGGAAGAAGTATTGCGCAAATTTTAAATGAACAAGCTGGCTTGTATTTGCCAGGTAGTTTAAGTAATGCAGGCACCGTTCCAAGCATTTACATGCGCGGGGCTTCCAGTGGTCGTACCTTAATTTTAATTAATGGCATGCCCGTAGGCGACCCTTCTATGATCAGCAATGAGTTTGATTTAAACTTAGTCCCCTTGAATTTGATTGAGCGCATTGAAATTTTAAAAGGCGCACAAAGTACCCTGTATGGTTCAGATGCTATTGGTGGTGTGATTAACATCATCACCAAAAATAAATCTGTTCCCAATTTCTCCGGTGATATTAATACTGGAAGTTATGGAACAAGAAAAATAAATGCGCAACATAGTAGCAGCATTGGAAAATTAAATTACGCAATTGGATTTGGTAATGAATCTGCCAATGGATTTTCTTCTGCCACAGATATCACAGGTAAAAATAATTTTGATAATGACGGTTATCGGAATAGTAATTGGTTTGCCAATATCAATTATGCGTTTAACCAAAATTGGAATTTAAAAGCTTCCACGCAACAAACAAGTTACAATGCCGATATTGATTATGGCGCTTTTAAAGATGACAAAGACGAAAAATTCAATAATGCCACCAAGTTGACGGGTTTTGTATTAAAATACAAAAAAGAAAAAACTATTTTTCAATTGCAATATCAATTAAGCACACAGAATCGCCAATATAAAAACGATAGTCTTGATAAAACTCATACCATTTATGAGGATAATCAATACGCAGGAAAATCTCATTTTGTAGATGCCTTTTTTTCAAAGTCTATTTCAAAAAATATGCAATGGATTACCGGCGTTGATTTTAGATACGGATCTTACCATCAAACTTATGTATCTATAAGTCAATGGGGACCTTACAATGATAAGTTTAAAGATACATTTCAATACCAAACTGCCTTGTATACCTCTATATTAATCAATGACGCCTCCAATAAGTGGCTACTAGAATTAGGGGGGAGAAGCAATAAGCATGATCGCTACGGGTCCAACCAAACTTTTACGATTAGTCCTTCTTATAAATTAAATACAAATATTCGATTCATGGCAAGTGCTTCCACTGGATACAAAGCGCCTTCACTTTACCAATTAAGTTATAATGATGCATTGAAACCAGAGCAATCTTTCAATACAGAAATAGGCATGGAATATAAAACCACCCCTTTATTTTTTAGAGCCGTTTATTACAATAGAACCATTGATAACGGGATAGACTATAATTATATTGATTATAATTTTTTCAATTATATCCAACAAAAGGTAAATGGATTAGAACTAGAATTCAATTGGAAAGCCAATGAGAAAAATAATTTCTCTGCTAACTATACTTTAATGAATGGGCAAGAAACCAATCAAAACAGAATTACCACTACCGATACCATAACATATGACTACTTATTAAAGCGTCCAAAAAATACAGCTGGTATACAATGGACTTACGAAGTATCCCCTAAGTTAAATTTTAGTATGGCAGCAAGATATATAGGCAAACGATACGATGTGGGCGGCTATGCATCAGCGGATGTTAATTTAAAAAGCTACACCTTACTCAATGCGCATATTCAATACAAGCTCAACAAGCACCTAATATTGTACGCCGATGGCCAAAACTTAGGAAACACGGTATTTCAGGAAATCAATGGATACAATGCAATGGGGCGCATGCTCATGCTTGGCCTGAGATTGAAATAACATATACATAACCGTCCAATTTCAAAAAGCTTTGTATCTTCATACAAAGCTTTTTTATGGACTTTCATTTTGACCAATTAGTTACAGTTATATTCACCCTATTTGCGGTGATAGATATTGTGGGATCCATTCCTTTACTAATTGCTATGAAAGAAAAGTCGGGCGCCATCAAATCCCTTAGAGTAACACTAATATCAGGTGCACTCATGATTCTGTTTTTATTTTTAGGAAAACCCTTTTTGCAAATATTAGGTTTAGACGTGAAGTCATTTGCGGTGGGCGGATCTATCGTCATATTTTTATTAGGCCTTGAAATGGTATTGGGTCATGAAATTTTCAAAGGAGATAAAAATGCACATTCAGGGGCAGTAGTTCCCATTGCATTCCCCATTATTGCAGGAAGTGGTACACTGACTACTATCATGTCCTTAAAAGCAAATTTTGAAGAATACTATATCGCACTTGGCATCTTAGTCAACCTAGTCATCGTGTTTGCTGTATTAAAATCACTCAACTTTATTGAGCGTATGCTAGGACCCGGCGGCCTACTTGCTGTTCGTAAATTTTTTGGCGTCATACTACTAGCCATTGCCGTGAAGATATTTTCCAGCAATGTGGGTGCACTCAAAAAATAATTAATTACTATTTAAAATTTGCAAGGCTTCGGTATCCTTGTATTCAATGATTAAAGAACGTAACTGCTTTTTTAAATCCATGATCGTATTTGCTTGTTTTTGATCATGAATAAGATTATGCATTTCAGTAGGATCCGTTTTTAAATCATACAACTCCCACTCATTCCTAGGTCCATAAAATCGGATTAGCTTATAACGCATGGTTCTTATGCCAAAATGAGGAGGTACTTTATGCGGCTGTGGATACTCATAATAATGATAATACATAGCAGTTCGCCAATTTTCCAGCTTCCCTGATTTTGTGACTATTGGTAAAAAGCTTTTTCCTTGCATTTCAGCTGGCGCTTTAACTCCAGCAATATCTAATAAGGTAGGTGCAAAATCAATATTCACTACCATATCATTGACTACGGTTCCAGGCTTTATATGTTTGGGATATTTTAATACTAAAGGTGTTTTTAAACTTTCTTCATACATAAATCGTTTATCAAACCAACCATGTTCCCCCATATAAAACCCCTGATCCGAGGCGTACATGACCACGGTATTTTCAGCCAATCCCGCTTTTTCCAAATAAGCTAAGATGCGACCAATATTACGATCCAAGGATCTGGCCGTAGCTAAATAATCTTTTAAATAGCGTTGGTATTTCCATTTGATTAATGCAATTGAATCTGATTTAACTTTTTCAAATTCTAATGCAATTTTTCCATAATAAGTTTTGTAGGCTACTTTTTCAGCGGGTGTTAAACGCCCAAACATACCTGGTTTGTCATAATTAATATTCATCTTTAAATCATCCCCAATAGTCATCGTTTTATTGACCGTCATATCTTGTTCAAGCGCTGCTGTTCGGCCTTCATAAGAATCGAAAAAATTATCGGGCATAGGAAATTGTTGTGCATCATACGCACCTAAATCTTCTACTGCTGGCATCCAATTACGATGCGTTGCTTTTTCACCCACCACTAAAAAGAAAGGTTTGGTTGTATCACGCTTATCCAACCAGCCTAATGAAAAATCACTGATTAAATTAGTGACATACCCACTGTACCTCACCGTATCCTTGGTCATTTCCACGAAATCGGGTTGAAAGTAATGTCCTTGATCTGGCAACACTTTCCAGTAATCAAAACCTACAGGCAATGATTGTAAATGCCATTTACCAATCCATGCAGTTTGATAATTGGCTTGGCCCAATAGTTTCTGAACCTGCACCTGACTCCCATCAAAATTACGATTTGGTCGATTATCGATTAACCCGTTAATATGATTGTATTTTCCTGTTAAAAGCACTGCCCTACTCGGTGCACATATAGAATTAGTTACAAAAGTATGTTTGAAAATAGCCCCCTCTTTTGCTATTTTATCTATGTTCGGCGTTTGCATCAACTTACTTCCATAGGCACTAATAGATTGATTGGTATGATCATCTGAAAATATCACTAGAATGTTAGGACGCTTACTTGTTTGCGCATAAATATTACTAATATTAAGTATACACATTAAAAACATTGTCAAAAAAAAGCCTTGTTTCATAGAAAATATTTTATTCGTGAATTGTTTTGAAAATTAATCTTGCTCAAATTTGCAACGCATCATTAATGCGCACTCGTTTCAATAATTTTTAAATTTAACTAAATAAATAGAAAAAACAATCAAATGGTATGACAAATACAAAGGGGGCCGGATTCCGGCCCCCTTTGTATAAAATTAAGAATGCGTTTACAATGATACCCTACAACTTACAATGAAATTTCGGCCCACTGCAGAAATGCCACTTGCAAAATACCGGTAATTTTTATCAGCTATATTTTCAATTTGCACACCCAAGCTTAATTTTTTGTTTGTGGTATAATAACTTGAAAAATTGACAGTTATCCAACTAGGCATCCCCTCCGGAGTAGCATACTGTTCATTATCTTCTCCATTTAAATTGTAATCACTCTTACGCTTCCAGCCATTGAATAAAATAAATCCTTCTACATTAAATTGATCAGTTCCTTTCTTTAAACCAACGCGTCCATATGCAGGTGGAATATGATCTAAGGGCATTGAAGTAACCCCATTGTTATAGGTTCCCTTAGTATAGGTATAAGTACCATGTAATTGGGTGTTGTAAAACAATTTTAATTTACCATTTAAATTAAATCCATACAATTTAGCACTCGCTTGGTTTTGTGGTGCATACACCGCACTCAAAACATTTTGGTATATGATATTATCTTGTCCATTCCAATTGTATTTACTTACAACAATGGCATTATTAAACCAAGTATAAAAAACACTTGCACCCCAACTTGCTATATTACCAGTATGCGATAAATTAATTTCTGCGTTATAGGTATACTCCGGTTTTAAATCTTTATTAGGTACCACTACATAACCAGTTTTAGTATCAAATACTTTTGTTAAATCATCCACATTAGGGGATCTAAATCCACTACTTAAACCTGCGGTAGCACGATAACCATTTTCACCATTGTAAGCAATACCTAAATTTCCAGTTACTGCTGTATTATTTTGAATTGCTTTATTAAATGGGAAGTGCATTAAGGTTGTATCAGCAAAGCGTGCATCTAATTGCACTAAGTTGAGTCGTATACCATCATTTAACACCCAATGCGCATCTAATTGTTTTGTTTGTTGCAAATACAAGGCATTATAACTCATTTTTGTAGGGCCATCACTATACCTGGTTGTAATCCTACTCAACGCATTTGTAGCAATATTTAAACGTTCTGCAGTTGATTGAACAAAATTGGTATAGGATTCAGCACCTAAATGAATTTCTCCATTGGATTGCTTATGTAATAAATCCGCATTCACCCCCAACACATGAACACGCTCAAAACGAAAATCTTTAGCGGTTGTATTATACCTACGTAAAATTCTACTTTCTTCAATATCCTGAAAACTACTGGTCACCATTAAGTCACTAAAGTAACCAGGCAATTTTGTAGCGGTATACTTATAGGAAATTAAATTTCGAATCTGGGGCCCATAATACCATTCTGCATATACAGGTAAGCCTTTAGTTGTTTCCGTCAAACGATCATACCTATTTATATTCGATGAATTTGAAATTTGAATATTCAATAGATGTTCTGAATTTTCATTGGGCTTGTACAATACTTTTTGTAATAAATCTGTTTGTTGATAGCCACTTAATTTTTGAACATTTACATCCTCATTTACTTTGACCATATCAGCACCTCCTTCTCTAAGTACATAAAATGTGCGTTTTCCAAAATCAGGATACGTGCTTGATCGATTGGCTCCTTGACGCATATCTCCAAAACTTCCGTAAGTAAAGGAAGTTAAATAGGCCCATTTGTTATTCGCAAAATTGACATCCAAATGTGTTCTATTTTCATTTTGCCCTGAAGCATACCGTTGGATCAAATTCACATTTGTTTTCCAATTGGTGGTGCTTGTTAAAATTGGTTTTTTTGTAAACATACTAACTACGCCACCTAAGGCATCACTTCCATACAAAGTGGAGGAAGGTCCGTAAATCACTTCCACCCTATCTAATATCATATTGTCAATAGTAATGATATTTTGCAAATGGCCACCTCTGAAAATGGCATTATTTAATCTTACCCCGTCTACCATTAATAAAACCCGACTGGCCTCAAAGCCTCGAATCACAGGACTTCCCCCACCTGATTGGCTTTTTTGAACAAATACTTGGCCTGATTGTGTTAAAATGTCGCCCGTATTTGCTTGTTGATTTATTGCATTTTTATCGGTGATAAAATCAACCTTTTGGACAATATTTTTCGAAAGTGCAGGAAATTTATTTGCAAAAACCACCACATCAGGTAATGCCTTTTTAGTAGTATCTAGCTGCGCATATAAATGAACATTATTTATTATAAAAAAGAAAATAAAAAAAATGCGCATAAATAAATGAAATGCTTGGTTTAATAATGGACACCTTGATCAGGATGATATACGGACACCCTAAAAAAAATGATGATGCCCAATTTTTATAAAGTTGTCCTTCCTTTTGGTGTTATTAAAAAGGTGAATGTAATTATCACTTTTTCAATGCCCTAAGGTAGTAATTTTTACGATAAAGGAAATTAAATGACTTACATCATTAATTAGTAAAATTGGCCGAATTTCTCAAATAAAAGAGGTAATTATCCATTATATTAAATAATTTTACAGCCCATGTTACACTTTATATATAACCCCAACGCAGGCAATAATAACGAAGCGCGTAAGGCGAATATTTTAAAAAAATTATATGCAGTTCCAAATAGCAAAGTATGGGAAACTACCAAGCCTTTGGAGGCGACCAATTTTACAAAAAAAGCGATTGAAGATAACGCAAGCAGGATAATAGCTGTTGGTGGTGATGGCACTGTAAATGAAGTGGCCTCTGTTTTAACTGAAACAACCATCCCATTAGGAATTATACCAATTGGTTCCGGGAATGGTTTAGCTAGGCACTTAAATATTCCAATACAATTTGAGGCCGCACTTGATAGGGCAATCAATGGTCATGAAATAGGAATTGATGTTGGCTTACTAAATAATAAAATGTTTTTTTGCACCGCAGGAATTGGATTTGATGCAAAAGTGGCACAGCTATTTGCAAAAAGTAGTAAGCGCGGCTTTTTCAATTATATCAAGGCCACTTTGTCAGCTTTAACAATGTATCAACCTATTGAAATTAGCATCAATCATGGCCCAATGCAAAAAGTGTATTCGCTCACCTTTGCGAATGCGAGTCAATTTGGAAGTAATGCTTATATATCCCCTTTTTCAGATTTGCAAGATGCCTATTTGGAGATGGTCAAAATTAAACCCATTTCTATTTTAAATGCAGGCTTATTAGTGATGCAACTATTTAGTAAAAAAATTCACCAATCAACTAAAGTAAATATACAATCTATAAAATCGATCACCATTCAATATATGGAAAAGGAACCTTTGCATATTGATGGAGAAGCCCTTTTAACTGATCATGCGACGCTTGAAATCAGTATTGACCCACTTGCCCTATTGGTTATTGTATAATACATTTATTAGATATTTGAAGCTTTTTAAACAAACCAAAAACCATACATCTAAAAAGCACAATTAATTGGCAAATGCGTCGCAAAATTTATCAATAGAAACTACCTTTACACCCTAAATTCATATTAATGTTTGAAACAAAAAGCCCCCAAGCTACTTTCCAAAAAATTTCTATTCTAATTTTATTATTTTCTTTTGCAAGTATTGTTGCAATTGGTCAAAGTAATTTTAAAGTCAAAGTCACTTCGCTTTCAGGAAAACCGGTTAATAGTGCAACGGTTAGTTTACTTAATACCTCATTTAAAGAGGTAACTGATAGCAACGGGTATATTACATTTATTAATATTCCAGAAGGAAAGTATGAAATAGCAATTTCATCTTTAGGTTATGCAACAAGTATAAATTCAATTACGATTTCGGCTAAGACAAACCTAAATGAAATACAAACCATTAAATTAGCGGATGCACTTGTTCAATTGGAAGATGTCATTATCACTGCACAAAAAAAAGAAGAACTATTACAAAAAGTACCTATCAGTATCACTGCATTTAATAGTGCGCAAATAGAAAAATTCAAATTTTGGAACAACAAGGACATTAGTGGTTTTGTACCCAATTTATATAGTGCCGATCCTGGCGACAATCGTGATGTTGTTTCCATTAGAGGTATTACCACTACTTCCTACGACCCTGCAGTAGCTACCTATATCGATGGAGTGAACCAATTTAATTTAGATACTTATATTCCTGCATTGAACGACATTGAACGCATCGAAATTTTACGCGGCCCACAAGGAAGCTTGTATGGCCGTAACGCAATGGGTGGCGTTATCAATATTATTACCAAGCAGCCAAGTAATAAAATTACTGGAAGCGGCGAAGTAAATGTGGGTAATTATGGCATACGCAGATATAATACAAATTTCAAAACACCCATTCTTAAGGATAAATTATATTTTGGTGCAGCATTGCTTTATAATGATCGCAATGGATTTTACACCAATGATTTCAATAAAAGTAGTTATGACAAACAATATGCATTCGGTGGCAATTACTTTGTTAAATATATTGCTACAAATCATTGGCAGGCTACTTTAAATGTGAAACATTATAGTGGTGAAAACAGAGGCGCTTTCCCATTAGTTTTTGGAGTAGAAGAAGCCTTCAGCAATCCATTCAGATTAAATCAAAATGGCATTACAACCATGATGGATAATACACTGAATACTTCTTTAGCCATACAACATACCGGTCGTAAAGTTAATTTTAGTAGTATTACCGCATACCAAAGAAATTACAGATATTATGATTTACCTATCGATGGCGATTTTTCACCTATTGATGCCATAAGTGTTGTAAATAATTATGGAAAAAGCTGGAACAATATCAAAGCGTATACGCAAGAATTTAAATGGAGTTCTTCTCCAATTGCCACGAATCGTTTAAACTGGACTACTGGCGCTTATCTTTTTTATCAAGATGCGCCTGTAAAACAAGGAACGCGTTTTGGCATTGATGCCAATTTAATGATGATGGGTGATTCTTTATTTACATTAATGAACAGCACAAGTACAACCAAAAAGGGTATTGCTTTTTTTGGACAAGCAACCTATGCATTAACAAGTAAACTAAATATAACTTTTGGATTAAGAAATGATTACGAGCAGCAAGATCAAACAGTCGCAGGCTTTTATCAGCACGACCCCTCTCCTGAATTTTACCAAATTGTAGCTGACACAAGCGCAAGCATCAACTTTAATGCATGGTCGCCAAAAATTTCATTAGATTATAATTTAAATGCAGCTTCATTAGTATATGCTATGTATAGTAAAGGATACCGCACTGGTGGATTAAGCCCATTAGGATCAGATCCTTCACAACCGCCACTTATGGGATATCTTCCAGAACACAGTAATAATTTTGAAGCAGGAATTAAAAACACTTTTTTAAACAACACTTTAAAATTAAACATCTCCCTATTCTATATAAATATCAAGGATGCGCAAGTACCCACACTTGTTTTACCTGATGCCATTACCATCATAAAAAATACAGGCATCTTAAATAGTAAAGGTGTAGAAGCTGAAATTATGTACACACCTGCAAAAGGTGTCATGATCCAATATAACGGAGGTATCACCAATGCCATAATTGAAGCAACTGGTAAGCGCCCATTATTTACACCAGACAATTCCAACGCAATTGCAATACAATACAGTAAAACTATCAATGCAAAAGTGAGTGGTTTTATAAGAAGCGAAACTAAGTTCATTGGAAATACTTATTTTGATAGTAGTAATGAAATAAAACAAAGTCCTTATTGTATTAATAATTTCAGTATGGGCATCAATAAAAACAAAGTAAGTATTGTTTTATGGTCAAAGAATATATTGAACCAAAAATATATATCCTATGCCTATGATTTTGGTGCAGTTCATTTAGGTGATCCTGCTACCTACGGTATAAGTATATCTAGCAAATTTTAATAATCATTAAATAAAAAGAAATGATCCCAGTTAATTCCTACGCAGCAATGTCTTCTAATACACCATTAGAAGCATACAATTTTGAAAGAAGAGCAGTAGGACCAGATGATGTTCAAATTGACATTTTATTTTGTGGTGTTTGTCATAGCGATTTACACCAAGTAAAAAATGAATGGGGTGGATCACAATACCCAATGGTACCCGGACATGAAATTGTGGGTACCGTTTTATCTGTAGGAACTAATGTGACTAAGTTTAAAGTCGGCGATCTTGCTGGTGTAGGCGTGATGGTAGATAGTTGCAAAACTTGTAAAACCTGCGCGCAAGATTTAGAACAATATTGTGAAGAAGGTTTTGTTGGCACTTACAATAACAAGGAAAGAAATAGTGATAACATTACCATGGGTGGTTATTCTACTAAAATTGTAGTGGATGAATATTACACGTTTAAAATATCTCCTACATTGCCATTAGCAGCAGTTGCCCCCCTATTATGTGCTGGGATCACTACCTATTCCCCCTTGGTTTATGCAGGTGTAAAAAAAGGAATGAAGGTGGCTGTGGTAGGTTTAGGTGGCCTTGGTCATATGGGTGTGAAATTTGCAGTTTCATTTGGTGCCGAGGTAACAGTAATAAGTACTTCACCTTCTAAAGAAGCAGATGCAAAAAAACTAGGTGCTACCCATTTTTTAGTGAGCACTGATAAAGAAGCAATGAGTAAGTATAGCAGTTATTTTGATGTTATACTTGATGCCATTTCTGCAAATCATGACTATACCACCTATTTAAATTTATTAGGCATCGATGGAAAATTAATGGTAGTAGGATTGCCCATTGAGTCACCTAAAGTGCAGCCCTTTTCATTGGTTACGAATAGACGCAGCGTGATTGGTTCATGTATTGGTGGCATGAAAGAAACACAGGAGATGTTAGATTATTGTGCGGAACATAATATCGTTTCTGAGATAGAAGTAATTCCTATGCAAAAAATTAATGAGGCATACGACCGAATGCTTAAAGGAGATGTCAAATATCGCTTTGTCATTGACCTCGCTTCTTTGAAATAAGGTACCACTTATAAAATATCTAAAGGCTTCATCAAAATGAAGCCTTTTTTTTGTCATAATTGTTTAGTTTTGGTACGCTACATGAAATATCAATTTATCATCATATTTTCTTTGCTTTGGACGATCCATGGCATCGGCCAAACTACATTGAAACCGAAATTTGTAGGGAACCTTTCTGGAACCATTCAAGATGCAAAAAACGGAAAGCCTGTTCCTGGATCAACCGTTATGTTGTATTCTAAATCTGATGCAAAAAATAATAAAATAGTTACCTCCGATAAAAACGGCGAATTTTTATTTGAAAAAATTCCATTTGATTACTACCAAATAAATATACGCGCACTTGGATTTTCATTGTTCACCATTGACAGTATATTATTGAGAGCGGAAAAAGATGAAATCTATTTTAGTGAAATTCAATTGAAGGATTCTTCGAGCATGTTACAAGAAGTGGTGGTGTATTCGGAAAAAAAGTTAATTGAAGAAAAAGATGGTATTTTAACATACAATGTTGGCGAAAGCCCATTAAGCAATGGCGCGAGCACCGCTGAAATGTTAAAAAATATGCCGATGGTTAACGCCAATCCAGATGGCAGTATTACTGTAAAAGGGAAGGCCCCGCTTATTTTAATTGATGAAAAGCCTTCCAACTTGAATGCGCAACAGCTGTCAGAATTACTCGAAAGCTTACCAGCTAATATGGTGGAGAAAGTAGAGTTAATGCAAACGCCCCCTCCCGAATATGCAACTTACGATGGAAGTGTCATTAATATTGTAACTAAAAAAGGGCGCGTAGGCTACTACCAAAAGCTTTGGTTAAGTGCTGGCACGAATGGACAAAGAACAGGAGGAACTTATCTAAGTTATAAATCAAAAAAAATAACATTCAATGGACATTTCAATATTGCTAAGTATAACGTAATTGGCAATTCCAGATCCACAAGACAAAACATTTATTCAGATTCAACTAATTTCTTCTATACCAAAAGCAACTATGTCAATAAAACAACCAGTCCTACTGTTCGACTGGAGTCCAATATTGATATTAATAAACGAAAAAACATTGAGCTGGTATACCAGGGGATTATAAGTAATATTGACAATGTGACCAATGCGGACTACACCAATGTAAATAATAAAGCACAAGTATGGAAAGCAAGTAAAAGAACCGTCGATTATGATGGTAATACTTATAATCATGGATTTTCTGGCACCTATAATTGGAAAGGAGCAAAACAAAAGAGCGAGAAATTAAATATTCATACTGGGTTGAATTTTGGGAAAGGCTTGAATGACAAACAATTTTATCAACAATTTCTTTTAAATGATTTAGCACCCAGTGGTCAGGATTCTACACAAAACCAATTTATTGATACTTATACTACCTCCTATTATATAAGAACAAATTATAGCAAGCCATTGGTTAAAAATGAAAAAATTCTCCTAAATACTGGTGTTAATTTTACTAATAATGATGATCATACTATTTTAAATGCATCCTATCTAAATAAAGCAACCAATACAGTTACTGATAATGCATTGTTAAGTAGTGATTTTATTTTTAATCAAGGAATAACGACAAGTCGAATTGGTATTACTTTTCTTTTAAATAAAGGTTGGCGAATATCAATTGGAGAACAAGCAGAATATACCTTAACCAGCTTTCATTTTCTTAAAGGCGTTACTCCAAATACAAGAAATGACTATTGGCGTTTTTTACCCAATATTTCATTCAGAAAAGAATTTAGCAGTAAATTAAATAGCACGATTACCATTAGAGAAACAATTAGAAGGCCTAGTATTATGGAGCTTAATCCAAATATTGATTACACCGACCCATATAATATACGTTTTGGAAATCCATTAATCAATCCTACATTAACGCGAAATATCGAATATAATTTAGGTTACAACTCCAATAAATTAAATATCAATAGCAGTTTTGGATACAATAAAGTAAAAGATGTATTTACTACAATTCGAACGTTAGTGGCTACAGGTAGAACACAAACCACCTACCAAAACATTTCTGACCAAGAGGAATATCATGTTAATTTTTGGTCAGGCATTACTATCACCAAAAAGTTTAAAGTTAATTTGAGCTCAGGTATGCATTATAACAAATACAGTCCGATTGATAAAATAATGTACAAATATATGGACGGCGGCTCCTATTATACTGGCCTGAACTATAGCTTTATGCCCAATAGCCTTACCACCATTGAAGCAAACAATAAATACAACAGCTTTGCAACGCCACAGGGAATATCAAGAAGTAATATAAGTATGCAAATTAGTTTGCAACGAAAATTAATGAACAAAAAGGTAAATATAAATGTTTCAGCAACGGATCCTTTCGGCTTAACTAAGTATAAAGGTCATACAGAAGGTCCCAATTTTATCATTGATAGCTATAGTATAACGAATGTCAGAAATTTTAAACTAACCATTAGCTATCAATTTAATAAAACATATACACAAAAATTAGCGCCTGAAAAATAGAGGTATTACAACTTGGTAAAATTTCCATAAATATCAACATCGAAAATATTGAATACATTGTATTGGTCTAAGATGGCCGCTAATTCGTAGCGCAAAATTGGTCTTTGCAAATCATAATTTTCTAGCCCGATTGATTTCCATTTTAGCTCAAAACTGCTTTTTATTTTTTCTTCGGAAGTATTTGATAATTTAGCAGCAATAAATAAAGCATCACTTACATTTAAATCATTTCCGCTTTTCAAAGAATGAGTTGCAAATTTTTTATTCCAAGCAATTGAAAACTCATCCAATTTCACTTTCTCATTGGGATTGAAATAAGTTGCATTTGCCCATCCGGTTGGAACACCCACACCACGTAATAAGCCGGTAGCGCCTATTTTCTGGATTGCTTTAAAATAGCGATCCTTTTGTGTCACATCCTTATAGGGCATGATATATCCATTCGCATCCAATAAGGCTTGTTGCACTTGACGTACGGAAATATTTTTAGGATCTACCCTATTTTTAATACTTAAGGCGGCCAATAAACCTGACGCTTGCCCTATTTGCATGACACAGGGCTGAAGCCTTGTAGTACCATTAACAATATTTGAAACACTTATTGACTTTTCAGCTACAATAAAATTACTTGCGTCTTTTGGAATTAAAGCCCCCAATGGAATGTTAAAAGATGGCACTGGGAAAAATTCTAAATGTTGTGGTGCAGCACTATTTTTTTTATGGTGATGGTCAACTGGATAATCCCCCACTGCTATCCCCGTCGTAAACAAAGGCTGTGGTGTGTCAAAGGGTTTAGATATATGTTGCACCAACATGCGCACCATACCATGCATCCGTCGAGATTCTCGATGATAAGGATATAATGCTAATTTATCCTTGGTTGGAAATTCATCATCTGCTAATGCCAAATGATTAAAACCTAAATCCTTTTGAATAAAATAAACAAATCTTAGTGTTTGTTGCTTTGCTTGTTGAAGTAATGCCTCCCTTTGCTTGGGCGTTTTCTCCACCACATTTAAATAAATATCATTGCCGTAAATGGGCCAGTTTAGCATATATTTATTTTTGGGTAGCTTCCCGTATTCTAACATTTTTTTTGCATCCACCGAAGGACGTTTTCGATTGGTATCTTTATAAAAAGAGGTGTTACTTCCATCAAACTCCGTGGAATCATAATTTATCGGCCTGGCAATCAATGGTTGCGGAGAACCGTAATCTTTTAAAATACCCACATAGGTAATATCCTGTATGATATCATTGGCACCCGCCAAATTTACTTGTTCACCGGTAATATCATTGGATTCCATACCAAGGTCATAAGGAACTTTGGCGGAAGCCAAGGCATCTCCTAACTCAGTGGCATCAATAACCCTTTTGGCTTTTACGATTAAATGAGCACCTGAATTTATTTCATAGAATTCTGCACCAATTATAGAATTACCATTTTTAATTACATTTTTAAATTGGTAATGATATTTTACTGTTAAATACTTTTCATTACGAGCCATTGATTTAAAAATACTATCTCCAATATGCGGCTCAAATAAAGTATTGCTTACCCAACCCGTTGAAACTTTATTGCTTCCTCCATAATGTTGATATAACCTTGCTCTAAATTCACCAAAGATCCCAGCGGGCATGTTATGATTGCCATCAAATGCGGATACGCCTGCAGCTGTTAACATCCCTCCCAACCATGGAGTGGATTCTGCAATGATTGTTTTTACCCCTAGTCTTGAGGATTGAAGTCCTGCACAAATACCACTGGCAGTACCGCCTATGACCAATACTTCTGTTTCTTGAATTTGGTCAATGTTTTGGCTCAACACTTTTACAAATTGGCTGGATACAAATAAAAGTATAAGGAAGATGGAGCGCATTGGGTTGAATTGAGTAGTAAAATAGGAAAAAGGTAATTGCTTGCAAAAAAATAATTGTTGGATAGTCAGCTCATTTCATTTGCTGTCTTCCGCCTCGGCTATCTCGGTAAACCCAAAGCCTTTCAAAAGAATGCTTCGCATCCTTTTAGTTTTTTTAATGCTCCCCAACTTACGTGTGCAAGCACCCGACGTTGTGTCGCATCAAAAAAGCCTC
>CALLKA010000043.1 GCA_938008665.1 uncultured Bacteroidota bacterium | reverse complement strand
TTGTCTTCGTTCTTTTTATTTTTATCATTCATTTGACGCGCCATCAATTGTGATGATTCGTACCAGAAAGTATAGTTACCTGAAAAGGTTTTAATCTTTGATCTATCCACGTCAGCCACATGTGTACACACAGTATCTAAAAAGTGACGATCGTGACTCACTACCAATACAATGTTTTGATAGTCTGCTAAAAAATTCTCTAACCATCCGATGGTTTCAATATCCAAACCATTCGTAGGCTCATCCAATAATAAAATGTCAGGATTCCCAAAAAGTGATTGCGCTAACAAAACACGTAATTTAAAATTACTTGGTATATCCTTCATTAAACTTTGGTGCATATCTTCTTTCACGCCCAAGTCACTCAATAAACTACCCGCGTTACTTTCTGCTTCATAACCACCCATTTCACCAAACTCCGCTTCTAATTCCCCAGCTTTTAATCCATCTTCCTCTGTAAAATCTTCCTTTGCGTATAAAGCATCTTTGGCATGCATCACATCCCACATACGCTTATGGCCCTGCATCACGGTATTCAATACTGTTTGTTCATCAAATTCAAATTGGTTTTGTTTCAATACCGCCATTCTTTCCCCTGGGGTAATTTCCACCATCCCTTTATTCGGTTCAATTTCACCACTTAATATTTTAATAAAAGTAGATTTACCTGCACCATTAGCTCCAATGATACCATAGCAATTGCCTTTTGTGAAGCTTACATTTACTTCATCAAATAAAACACGCTTACCATAAGCCAAAGTGACATTTCTAGCACTAATCATTTTTTGATCTATTTTGAGGTTGCAAAGTTAATTTGAATTTTTTAAACCTGCTTCATTAAGTTTAAGCCCAACTGGATCTGGCAGATGCAGAGGTGGTCAATGGCTCAAAACTACCAGCGATATACTTAAAATGAGCAGTAATTGCAATCATAGCCGCATTATCAGTACAATATTCGAATTTGGGTAAAAAAGTAGCCGAATTTGTATCTTTCCCTAATTGTTCCATGGCTTTTCGAAGTCCACTATTTGCACTTACGCCCCCTGCAATACATACTTCCTTGATCCCGGTTTCTTGCATCGCTTTTTTCAATTTTTTCAGTAAAATTTCAATAATTGTAAATTGAACCGATGCGCATAAATCATTTAAATTTTCTTGGATAAATTCTGGAGATTGTTTTTGTAAAAAATACAATACGCTCGTCTTTAAACCACTGAATGAAAAATCTAAATTGGGTACCTGTGGTTTTGCAAAAACAAAGGCTTTTGGATTTCCAAGTTGTGCTAATTTATCTAAAACTGGTCCGCCCGGATATGGGAGTCCTAATAATTTTGAAATTTTATCAAAGGCCTCTCCTGCAGCATCATCAATGGTTTCACCCAAAATATGCATTTCAGAAGCGCTGTTGCATTTTACTATTTGCGTATGTCCCCCGCTGACTGTTAAACATAAAAATGGAAAATTAGGCTTGGGGTCATCAATTAAATTTGCCAATACATGTGCTTGCATATGATGTACTGCGATGAGTGGAATATTTAAAGCCAATGCCATTGATTTTGCAAACTGAGCCCCCACCAATAAACTACCAATTAATCCTGGAGCTTGGGTAAATGCAATAGCATTTAATTGTGCTAATTGTTCGTTGCGCGTTAATTCTGGAAAAGCTTTTTGCAATGCTGCATCAACCACAGGAACTATATTTTCCATGTGCGCCCTACTGGCTAGCTCAGGTACGACACCCCCAAATTTTTCATGTACCGTTTGATTAGCAATAAAGTTGGATAATATTTTACCATCTACTATTACGGATGCAGCCGTTTCATCACAAGAGGATTCTATAGCAAGAAGGGTAATGGTTTGTTTCACCCTACAAAGATAAAGCTTAAAAAAATACGATGTTTACTTTGTTCTTATTGCATCTACCGGATTCATTTTGGCCGCAATGGATGCCGGAATGATGCCCGCAATCACACCTAAAATTATACATATAGATAGTGCTAAAACTATAATACTAGGTGCAATGGTTATAGCAAATGGCAGTACTGCGCTCAATGCCAACGCTAATATCCATACCAAGAATAATCCAACCAATCCACCAATAATGCATAAAAAAGCACTCTCTAATAAAAATTCATAAAGTATGGTTGAACTTCTTGCGCCAATTGCTTTTTTTAATCCAATTTGACTGGTTCTTTCTCTCACTGTTACAAACATAATATTAGCAACACCAAAAGCGCCTACAATTAATGACAAGCCTGCAATCGCCCAGCCGCCACTATTGATTGAACCAAAAACACTTTCAATTTGATCTTTAAATTGCGCTACATCATTACAAGTAAAATTATCTTCCTGTGTTGGACTTAATTTTCTTAACTGACGCATAACTCCATTCAATTCGTCTTGCAAAGCCTTAGAAGTTATGCCTGGCTTAGCTTGCACCATGATATATGGACTTGAATTATCTGGATTAAAAATAGAAGCAAAATAATTATAAGTAACAATACATGACTTGTCATAATCAAAACCACCCAACATGGAACTACCCTGCTTTTCAATAATTCCAATCACTGCTAATCGACGCCCTTTATAAGAAACTATTTTGCCTAAGGCTTTTTCTGGTTTCCCAAATAATTCCGCAGCAACTTCGTATCCGATAACACCAAAAGGAACACCACGCTCAAAATCAGTATCCTTAAAATACCTGCCATAGGCAATATTAAAGGCTTGAATTTTATTAAAATCGTTGGTGATGCCATATAAAAGCACCCCTTTTAACACATTCTCTTCATAGGAAAAAGGTTGTTGACTTGAAACAAAAAACGCAATATTTGAAGCCAAATAGCTCTTTTTTTGAATGGTTTCCATCTCACTAACTTTCATGCTTGGTCGCTTAACATATTTCCACCAAGGATAATCACCTTCACCGCCACCACCACCATAGCTCCACTTGTCTATATATATTGTGTTATTCCCAAAACTCGATAAATCACTTTTGATTTTTGTTTGCAAACTATCAATGGTCGCTAAAACTCCGATAATGCAAAAAATTCCAATGGTGATGCCAAATAAGGATAAAAAAGTACGGAGTTTATTGACTCTTAACTCTTGCAAGGCCATTTTGAAGCTGTTCCAAAGAATGGTAAGGACTTTAATCATGGTATAAAATTAGGCCTAAAAATGGTTTTTTCTCGATTTTTATGCAAGCGGTTAATAACTTATCTAAACAGGCCATTTTCAATTAACCGAAGGTGAAACGAAAACCAAATAGTAACATTTCCACCCCTTGTACCCATTTTTTTAAATTAAGGTAAAATTGTTAAACGAAATTTAACAAGCTCGCAATTCATGCTTACTTTTGCATCGATTTTAAAACACATCTTACTATGACTTTTAAGCAAATGTTTACTTCCTCTGTCGGGAAAAAATTAGTAATGGCTTTTACAGGTATTTTCTTAATCTTATTTTTAGTAGTGCACGCGGCTTTAAATGCATGCATTTGGGCAATGGATGGCGGATTGATGTTTAATAAAGCTGGTCATTTTATGGGCAGTTTTGTAGTGCCCCGCGTTTTAGAAATAGGATTATTCCTAGGTATCTTTTTACACATTATTCAAGGTTATATGTTAACCTTGGAAAACAGAAGTAAAAGATCCGTGGGTTATGCGGTCAATTATTCTAAAGGTAGTAAATGGTATAGCCGAAGCATGGCAATATTGGGTACGCTACTTTTAATGTTTTTAGTCATGCACATTTATCATTTCTGGACACCAAGTAGATTGGGTGGCATGGGTAATATTAAAGCTTTAGACACTTTTATTTTAAATGGTGTAGAATATCATAATTTATATGGCGAAATGCAATTAATTTTTGAAAACCCATTGGTGGTTATCCTTTACGTTTTGGCTTGTGGTTCACTAGCCTATCATTTGGCGCACGGATTTCAAAGTGCATTTAAAACCATTGGCGTACACAATAAAAGATACCATACATTGATAAGCGCTATTGGCTATGGCTTTGCAATAATTATTCCATTGACTTTTGCAATGATGCCCATCAGTTTTTATTTTAAATGGGTAAATTAATTTTTACAATAAACTTATTCTAAACGATCGTTAAAAGATTCAATATGTTAGATTCAAAAATACCTTCCGGAAAATTAGATGATAAATGGGTCGACTACAAAGGACATTGTAAATTAGTCAACCCTGCCAACAAAAGAAAAATGGAAATCATTATTGTTGGTACTGGACTGGCTGGCGCATCAGCAGCTGCAGCCATGGGTGAATTAGGATATAAAGTAAAAGCTTTTTGTTTTCAGGATTCTCCGCGACGCGCACATAGTATTGCAGCTCAAGGAGGAATTAATGCAGCAAAAAATTATCAAAATGACGGCGACAGTGTTTTCCGTTTATTTTATGATACCATTAAAGGAGGTGACTATCGTGCCCGTGAAGCCAATGTGCATCGCTTAGCAGAAGTAAGTGCGAATATTATTGATCAATGTGTGGCACAAGGGGTTCCTTTTGCAAGAGAGTACGGGGGATTATTAAGCAACCGTAGTTTTGGTGGTACACAAGTACAAAGAACTTTTTATGCCGCAGGTCAAACTGGGCAACAATTATTAATTGGTGCTTATCAAGCATTGGAGCGTCAAGTGGCATTAGGTAATGTAACCATGCACACAAGACATGAAATGTTAGATATTGTTAAAATTGATGGAAAAGCGAGTGGTATTATTGCGCGTAACTTAATCACCGGCGAACTTGAAAAACATTTTGGACACGCTGTTTTAATTTGTTCTGGCGGATATGGTAATGTTTATTATTTATCTACCAATGCCATGGGGTCCAATGTAACAGCAGCATGGAAAGCACATAAGCAAGGTGCTTATTTTGCTAATCCTTGCTTTACACAAATTCACCCAACTTGTATTCCGGTAAGTGGTGATCATCAATCCAAATTAACATTAATGTCTGAATCATTAAGAAATGACGGACGTATTTGGGTACCAAAAAATTTAGGAGAAACAAGAAAAGCCAACGAAATACCAGAAGAAGATAGAGACTATTTTTTAGAGCGTCGCTACCCTGCTTTTGGAAATTTAGTACCACGTGATGTAGCTTCTCGTGCGGCTAAAGAAAGATGCGATGCGGGTCATGGTGTAGGAACTTCAAAGCAAGCTGTGTATTTAGATTATGCAGCAGCTATTCAGAGATATGGTAAGATAGAAGTGAGCAAACAAGGTTTAACCAATGTGAGTGCTAATGAAATAACTGCATTGGGTAAAGAAGTTGTGAAAGAAAAATATGGCAACTTATTTAACATGTATGCAAAAATCACTGGCGAAAATCCATACGAAGTACCTATGCGTATTTATCCAGCGGTGCATTACACGATGGGAGGACTTTGGGTTGATTACAACTTGATGACTACCGTTCCAGGATTGTATGCATTGG
>CALLKA010000042.1 GCA_938008665.1 uncultured Bacteroidota bacterium | reverse complement strand
ACTACATTTACCGATCCATATGGCACGGCAGTTGGTGTGATTAATCCAGATGCTGCATTTAAAGTAGTGATAGAAGCACATGCCGATGAAATTAGTTGGTTTGTGAATTATATCAGTGATCAAGGTTTAATTTATTTAAAAAGAAACGGAGGTGTGGATCACCAAATTGCACCCAGTATGCGTGTTTGGATCCATGGCAAAAAAGGACCCGTTAAAGCAGTATTTGGCTGGCCAGCAATTCATACAAGATATAGCAACCCAGAACAAAAAGAACCACAACCTAAAGTAGAGAACCTAACATTGGATTGTGGTGCAAGATCTAAAAAAGAAGTAGAAGCACTTGGTATACATATTGGATCGGTAGTCACATATGAAGAAGGCTTTGATGAATTAGCAAATAATTTTATTATTGGACGTGCCTTTGATAATCGCGTTGGTGGTTTTATGATTGCTGAAGTTGCACGTATATTAAAAGAAAATAAAAAGAAACTTCCATTTGGTTTGTACATTGTAAACGCAGTTCAAGAAGAAATTGGTTTACGTGGCGCTGAAATGATTGCACGTCGAATTAAACCGAATATTGCCATTATTACCGATGTAACACACGATACACATACACCTATGATTAATAAAGCCATTGAAGGTGATATTCAATGTGGCAAAGGACCATCACTTGCCTACGCTCCTGCCATTCACAACAAATTATTAGCGATTGTTGAAAATACAGCCATTGCGAAAAAAATACCCGTGCAGTTTAGAACATTAAGCAGAAGTACTGGTACAGATACTGATAGCTTTGCATATGCAAACGATGGTTGTCCTTCTGTGTTAATATCCTTACCATTAAGGTATATGCATACGACGGTTGAAATGATTCATAAAAAAGATATCATAGATACAATACACTTAATGTATGAAACATTATTAACATTGACGCCAAAGACAAACCTAAGCTATCTATAATGGCCAGCACCCCCATTAAAATTGCTATCATTGATATGTATGATGATACCAGTAATTTGGGGATGGTATGTATTGTCGACATTATTAAGCATTGGAGTAAGCAGCGGAGTATTGATTTGGAGTATCAAATATTTTCACTTCGAAATAAAGGTGAAATACCCGATCACAGTTTTGATATTTACCTATCCTCCGGAGGGCCAGGCTCTCCTATAGATTCTGAAGGAAACGCATGGGATAACCTATATGTAAAATGGTTGCAGGATATGCTTTTGATCAAGAAACCTGTATTACTCATTTGTCATAGTTTTCAAATTGCTTGTCGCCATTTTAATTTTGGTAATGTATGTTTACGAAAATCAACACAAATTGGCGTCCTTCCAGTGCATCCATTAGTGGAAGATCCTATTTTCGCAAATTTGAATGACCCATTTTATAGTTTAGAAAGTAGGCTTTATCAAATCATTGAACCCAATGATGAAAATATAAATGCCTTAGGTGCAAAAATTATTGCGCTTGAAAAACATCGTCCACATGTCCCTTTGGAAAGGGCAATTATGGCTATAAAATTTAGTGATAAAATGTATGGTGTGCAATTTCATCCGGAAGGAGAACAAAATGTTTTGCTTGGCTTTTTTAATGAAGAAAAAATGAAAAGAAATATTATTGATAATTTTGGAGAACAAAAATGGGAGGTAATCATTAGCAAATTGATGGATCCAGAAAAATTGCCAAAAACACATGCGCATTTTATTCCAAATTTTCTGAACCTCGCTTTTGGGAATTAAAAAACAAAGTATGATCCCATTATATAGAAAGCAATTTAATGCGGAATTTAACGAGACAAAATATCAGGCATACCTCAATTATATCAATGGGTTATATCCTAATTCAGTTGATTTCAGAATTGCAGAAACCCCACTATTCCTCACAGCAGCATTTAAAACACAACTACTTGAAGTGGGTGAATATGTGTGTTCTCAAATTGCAGCTTCAAATTTTATAGCCAAGACCGAAAAATCCTTACAAAATACAAAAAGTACCCCCAACGAAAAAGGCCTTCCCGAATGTATCGTGATGGATTTTGCGATTGCCCATAATGCGCAAAACGAAATTGCACCTGCTTTAATTGAACTTCAAGGATTTCCCTCCTTATTTGCATTTGAAGTTCTTCAGGACGAGGCACTAAGAAATAATTATACCATACCCGAAAATTTGTCTCCCTATTTAAACGGCTATACGAAGGATCAATACCTATGCCATTTATCCAGAATTATAAAAGGAGAAATGGGCGAACATACTGTATTATTGGAGCTATTTCCAAAAGAACAAAAAACAAGAATTGATTTTTATTGTACCAATCATTTTTTGGATATTCCTATTGTATGTATTACTGAAATTTTTAAAAAAGGAAAAGAACTATTTTACGAGATCGGAAGAGC
>CALLKA010000041.1 GCA_938008665.1 uncultured Bacteroidota bacterium | reverse complement strand
TAATAGATAAAGCAATTGGAAATCCAATCACTCGAGCTGCAATAAATGGAGTATTCGGTACCTGGATTGGAATCATGTCTGCAGACTTTAAAGAGCAAGCAACTATTAAAGTAGAGAAAAAAGAGCACGGTGCGCACGAAGCACCTAATCATGATGCTACCGAAGCTGCACACGAATCAAAAGCTGCTGAAACAGAAAAAAAGTAATATACACTTTTACCATATTCAAAACCATCCTAAACGGGATGGTTTTTTGCTTTAATCCAATGCCATATAGGCTTTGAGTTGTAACTTCGCTTATCAATTTATAGTATGTCTAAAAAATCCATATACGGTTTAATTATTGCGCTGCTTATCCCGGTATTATGTTACTTGTGGCTTAAGCAAGCAAGCGATGCTGCGGTAGTCATGCCTCGTCATTATTTATTAGATACGGTGGTTGAAAAAGTAGTGCGCGGTAAACAACAATCAGATAGTATTTGGCATACCACAAAAGACATTCGCTTGGTTAATCAAATGGGCGACACGGTTAACCTATATGACCAAAAAGGGAAAATAATTATTCTTGATTTTTTCTTTACTAGTTGTGGAAGTATCTGTCCAAAGCTCACACACAATATGGTCAAGTTGCAACAATCATTTTCAAAAGGTGGGGTTGCTCATAAAGTACAAGTGGATACTTCTATTGTACAATTCATGTCCATGTCGGTGGATCCTGTTAGAGACAGCGTTCCTGTGTTGCGCGAATACGCCAATAAAATGGGCGTGGTTTCGGATAATTGGTGGTTGCTTACAGGCAATCGTGATTCCATATATAAATTTGCCTTTGAGGAATTAAGAGTTGATCAGTTCAGTAATGAACCTATTAGCCCTGATTTTGTGCATACCAGCCGTTTTATATTGATTGATAAAAAAATGCAAATTCGCGGTTATTATAATGGATTAGATTCCACTTCCATTTTAAAGATGGCGAAGGATGTAGGATACTTAATGTTGGAAAAAGATAAAAAGAAGAAAAGTAAAGTATTCCAGGACATTATTGACTTAAGCTGGTTGTGGTTAGTCATTGCAGTGATGGTGACTGGCTTTGTTTATTATTTTAATTCCAAATTTAATAAACAATCAAAAAACTAGTGATGTAATTTTGAGATGATTTTATTTAATAACAATAAATTTTTCAAGAATGAATTGGAGCGAATTTAAATCAAAGTATAAAAATGAAATTAGGGTAGGAGTTATTGTATTTATAGCAATGGTGCTTATACGTTTGGTCAAAAGCATTTTAAATAAATAGTCAATTTTAAAAGTATATTAAAATCAAATAAAAGATATGTTAGCACCTGTTATTAAAAAAAATGATCAACAAGCCAATATAATCATAGGATTATTCTCGGTAATTGTATTTGTTGCAGTTACCTTTTTAAGCAAGTTCACCATTAATGTGGAACTCCCTTTTGACAAGCATATATTTGCATTGATTAATGCTTTGCTAAACACCACTGTTGCTTTTTTATTAGTACTTGCGTTAGTAGCGGTGAAGCAAAAAAAATACCAATTGCATAAAAATTTAATGACCACTGCATTAGTATTGTCCTTGTTATTTTTAGTCACCTATATCGCGCATCATTTATTAGCGGGAGAAGCACGCTTTGGAGATGCCAATTTTGATGGTATTATTTCCTTAGAGGAAAAAGCAGTTGCTGGCAATATGCGTTCCTTTTATTTGATTGTGTTAACTACGCATATCATATTAGCAGCATTAATTTTACCTTTTATTTTATTTACTACTTACCGCGCTTTAACAGGTGAATTTGAAGCCCATAAAAAAATAGCAAAACGTACTTGGCCTTTGTGGTTTTATGTAGCAGTGACAGGTCCGTTGGTATATATGATGATAAAGCCTTACTATAATTAAATCAAGAAATGGGCGATTTAATATTTATTGGAAGCGTTTTTTGTGCTTTAATAAGCGCTTATATTCTTCTTTTTAAAAAGAATATAGTACATCTCTTTTCTGATCGAATATTAGCTTTTTTATTTTTATGTTATAGTTATTGCACCATTGGGTATTTGTTAATATCATCTGGCTGGCTAATTTATTTCCCTTTTTTATACCGCACTTCTGCACCCGTAAATTATTTAATTCCTCCACTTGCATACTTGTATGTAAAATCAGTTTTAAACAACAAAAATAAATGGCAGTGGGTTGACGCGCTTCATTTAATTCCCTTCATATTAATATCTATTAATTATATCCCATTATTTACAATGAGCATTGAAAATAAAAATGCTATAGTAAAAATGGTAATAGAAAATTATACTAATAATTATAATATGCAAGATGGGTATTTGTCAGAAAATATACAATTTCTTAGACCAATACAAAGTCTCTTTTATATTTTATTGCAGTGGAGATTAATATATAATTTTGAAAAAAATAATAAAAGTGAAATATTTAAAGAACATACAGCGACCGTATTGACTTGGCTAAAAAAATTTACAATTGCAATTACATTTACGATCTTGACATTTTTAATTTTTGTCATAGGCGTCATCTACTCTTTAAGTACAAAACAAAATATTAATGATATTGTATTTTATTCTTCCATACCAGTTGCAATAAGTTTATTTTATTTAAGTAGCTATTTAATTATTAATTCAAATGTATTTTTAGGACTTCCTTATATCGAGTACAACAAAAATAATATTAAAGTAGAAGTTTTAGATAAAGCAAAATATGAAGCAGAAATTGAAGCCATTGAAAATCTCATTATCTATGAAAAACCATATTTAAAGCAAGGGTTTTCAATCAATGAGCTTTCTTTAAAATTAGGTTTGCCAGCAAAATTGGTATCCTTTTTAATCAATAGTCACTTTGACAAAAATTTTAATGACTTTATCAATTCCTATCGAGTTTCATATGTGGTTGATTCTATAAAGGCTGGGGATCTAAATAATTATACTTTATATGCTTTGGCAACGCAGGCTGGATTTTCAAACAAAACTAGTTTTGTAAATGCCTTCAAGAAGGTCCATAATACGACTCCATCTCAATTTATTGCAAACATTGGATCAGAAATTACAGAGAATGGGCAGCCAATTTCATAGAAATTAGCAACTTTTCTGAATTATTGCCTTTGTTATTACTACCTACATCCGTTTATATATCTTATTTCACCAATTTTGATATACACGCTCATTATTAATTGGCTGTATATATAAATGAATAATAGAATATGTTGGTTATTTATACTTGCCCTATTTCCTGCATATTTACGCGCCCAATCCATCACGCCCAATACCCTTAATAATGGGGGCGGAACAATGGCAAATATGGATTGGAATATGGGGGAATCAGTTTCCATCGTCCACTTTTCTACCCCCAACTACTTTTTAAATACTGGGGTGTTGCAACCCATGACGAGTATTGTCACTGCTATAAATGAATATGGTCCAGCAGTATATGGCAATCAAATTATGATTGGGCCAAATCCTACGACCAACCTTGTACATTTTAAGGGGCAATTCCTGCAATCAGGCAAATTATCCATTCAAGTGCTTGATGCTAAATCATCGTTGATACTTACCCATGAAGCTGGAACTATCATCAGTAGTTATGAAAAGGACATTTTCATGGACAGTTACCCTTCTGGGATTTTTTACATAAAAGTATTTTTTAAGCCTACCAAAGGCTTAGCTAAAACAGG
>CALLKA010000040.1 GCA_938008665.1 uncultured Bacteroidota bacterium | reverse complement strand
TTGAAGGCCAGGTGTTAATTACAATACCTGATAAAATGATTAAACCGCTGATGGCTTGAAATAAGGTAAAGGTTTCATTCAGCACAAACACCGCTTCAATGGAACTTAATAAAGGGATCAGTGTACCAAATAAAGCAGTTTTGCCAACGCCTAATTTACTAATTGCAGAATTCCATAAAAAGTAGGCAATGGTCGAATTGCCAATGCCGATGTATAAAATGATCATAACGAATTGACCGGATACAATGACCGGTTGCACAAAAGTCATCTCATAAATTGAAAAGGGAAGAAGGATAATTGCACCAATAGCGAATAGACACAATAAAAAACTATTCGAGGATATACCTACGGGCATTTTTTTTACATACACATTATAGGTGCCAAAACAACAACCTGCAGCTACCATCCATAAATCACCAGATGCAAATTTAAATTGTAAAATATTATTGATATCACCTTTTGATACTAAAAATAATATGCCTATGATACCCAATGCAATACCTGAAACATTTTTCCAGTGTAGTTTTTCTTGCACAACAATTGCTGCAAGAACGGTTGCGACAATGGGGTGGATAATGGATCCAATGAGTGCCATGTTAATTGCTGTCGTATAGTGACCTGCAGTATATATTAATGTATTGTATATAGCAAAACCAACCAGCCCCATTAAAAAAAAATAGGTTTTGTTTTGTTTGAAAATAGGTAGTTCGTTTTTGAAATTTTTATAGGCAAAGGGAAGCATTGTTAAGGTAGCTACGGTCCATCTTAAAAATGTTAAGCTAATTGGACCTGCTAAATGTATTGCATATCTTGAAACAACAAAATTGCCCGACCAAATAAAACTTGCTGTGATTGCAAGAAGCGCACCTATTTGGTATTGTTTGTTAAATTGATTTTTCAATTTTGCTTGTTTAGTGATGTGCGAAATTCTCGCTAAAGTCACCCTTGATTCTTTCAATTGGAGGATTGTAATACCCAAATTTTAAATTTGGAAATTCTTCTTGAATTAATTCCATCATTTGTTTGATGCCCATTATTTCTCCCATTTCGGTAAATCCTATTTTCCCTAAATACCAATCTGGATCAATATTGAAATTTCGCCATTGAATCATTTTCAAATCTGTATCAATAATGAGTTGTCTTAAAGCTTCATACTCTGCAACACTATCAGTCATGCCAGGGAAAACAAAATAATTGATACTTGTCCATTTGCCTGCTGCCGACATCACACGGATACTTTCTTTAATATCTGCAAATGTGTAATTGTTTGGACGATAATAGGCGTTGTACACTTCCTCACGCGCTGAATTCATACTTACACGTAAGCTATCTAGTCCAACAGCAGCAAGCGCTGCAACTGCCTTTGGATCGGATCCATTGGAGTTAATATTGATACTACCTTTATCGGTATGTTTTCTTATTTCAATAATGGATTCCTTAATGGTCTCCCACATTAATAAGGGTTCCCCTTCACATCCTTGCCCAAAGCTAACAATAGGAAAAGGGGCACTCATTAAATGGGGCACCGTATATTCAACTACTTCAGCAGCCGTTGGTTTAAAGGTTAATCGGTCTTGGGTGGAAACAATGGTTTCATCCAAAGGTTGGAAGGAAATACATCCAATACAATTGGCATTACATGCAGGTGAAATGGGTATGGGACATTCCCAACGGCCCATGGCTAAATTACGCGCAGCAGGACAGGTATAAGTTTGACAACAATTTTCCATTAAGTAGATCGGAAGAGCGTCGTGTAGGGAAAGAGTGTCTTCGCCTGTGTAGATCT
>CALLKA010000039.1 GCA_938008665.1 uncultured Bacteroidota bacterium | reverse complement strand
CGATTCGAAATTTGATGTATTGAAAATAAACAAAAAATGTTTCTAATTTATTAATATTTGTGGCTACTTTAGGTTTAGCTATAATAATTTATTGACTATTTTATTGAAAATCAAAGGAAATCCCAACTTATAAGTTATCCCTAATATAATCGTCAATTCATGTAAATTTGTGATATGGATGTAAAAATGGAGCCTTCCTGGAAACAAGCTTTGTCCTATTTATTTGACAAGCCTTATTTTTTGCAAATTGCAACGCATCTTAAAACCGAACGCGCTACTAAAACTGTAATTTATCCCAAAGGATCTTTAATTTTTAACGCCTTTAACCAAACCCCTTACGATAAAGTAAAAGTGGTTATTCTAGGGCAGGATCCTTATCATAATCCAGGTCAAGCAATGGGATTAAGCTTTTCAGTTCCTAAAGGCATTAAACCACCTCCTTCCTTAATGAATATATATAAGGAACTGAATAAAGATATTGGCTTGGCAATTCCAACGACTGGCGATTTAACTACATGGGCAAATCAAGGCGTATTATTGTTAAATGCGGTCATGACCGTTAGAGAAAATGAGCCTGCCAGCCATGGCAAAATTGGATGGATGGAATTTACCAATGATGTTATTAAACATTTATCCAACGAAAAAAAAGGGATTGTATTTTTATTGTGGGGGAACTTTGCCCAACAAAAACAGATATATATTGATGCAACAAAACATAAAATTTTAAAAGCGGCCCATCCTTCTCCCTTAAGCGCTCACAATGGCTTTTTCGGATGTAAGCATTTTAGTTTAACTAATCAATATTTGGCAAACAACAATATAGACCCCATTGATTGGAAACCTTAACGACAATATTTAAAATGAAATTGATTAAAAACATAATCGCACGCATATTAGCCATTTGGGCTTTGATTGTTTTCGCTTCAACGATGATGGTATTTTTTCCATTTTATATGGTCTGCTTTATTTTACCCGATCCACAAAAAACAAAATACCACCGATTTTTATCCCAAATATGGATGGGCACTTTTTTAACTTTATCAGGATGTACATTTAAAGTAACCGGTAAAGAAGTATTTGATGGGTTAGAAAATGCGGTTGTTGTATGCAATCATAATAGCTTGATTGATATTCCGGTGAGTACCCCTTTTTTAGCTAGGGCAAATAAAACCATTGCAAAAAAGAGCTTTGTTTATGTCCCTTTATTTGGTTGGATTTATCAATTTGCTACAGTGATTGTTGATAGAAAAAATAATGAAAGTCGTCGCAAAAGCTATGAGGCAATGAAACGTGTTTTAAATAACGGGCTCGATATGCTTATTTATCCTGAAGGGACACGTAATAAAACCAATAACCCATTAAAATCATTTTACGATGGCGCCTTTAGATTATCTGTAGATACAGGAAAGCCCATTGTGCCTGTCGTGATTTTAAATACAAAAAGAATTTTACCAGCAAAACCTATCTTATTCTTAAGACCAGGTAAAATAATTTTAAACATACTTCCTGCCATATCACCTGAAGGTCACACCTCCGAAACCTTAAAAAAATTAGTATTTGATATTATGGCCGAACATTATGAGAAAAATAATAATTCATAGCAAGCCACAAAGATTCATGTTGATAAAATAATTACAACTTTTACCTAATAAGAGGAGGATGAGAAGGTTCTGCTTCTATTTATTTTCAAATCCCTGAGGATACCTGATTTTGGATTCACTGTGATACTAAAAGATTTATACAATCCAATCGGAGTCACATTAATTGCTAATTGCCAACAATGCATTTCCCTTGTGATAAACATACTTAATTGCTGAACACTTCGCTTTGCAACATCTATATATCCCGTACCCCCCATTTTCCATTTGGGGGTAATACTAAAATCGCCATTAAAGTTCAGACTTGAATAAGTGTTGACTTGAAAACCAGAATAATCTGGTTTCATGTACCTCGAAAATTGAAAGGAATAAGATAAGGTTAAGGTCCATGGAATATTAAAGTCGGTAAACTCAGCTGGATTAGATTTTGCATATTGCAATTGCCTTTGTTGCTCATCAGGGGTCATGAATGGATCAATAGGTATCTCTTTTTGTTTTGATTCCTTACCATCAGCTGATTTACTTTTAAAAGAAGTGGAAAAGGAAAGCCCCCCACTGGTAATATTACCAAATTTTAATTTTGTTGGATCAATGTCAAGCTTATTCACCCTAAAGCCTTGCTTATCTGTTTGGTAAGGATCCATCGTCAAATTTGAAGTGATGTTTAACTTTTCAAACAAAGTGGTTCTCATATAGATATTAAAATTGCCCAAAGCAAAACTATCCGCTAAAAAATTATAACTCGAGTTAAATCCAAATCCTTCAATTAATTTAACTTTCTTAAAAGCGCCTTCGGTCGTATCTTTCTTATCCTTCATTTTCATCTCCAATAAATTATCTACGCCAAAGCCCATTCCGCCAAAAGTACCTTCTGAATATCCCCCTCCAATACCACCATCATATTTTGAAAAGCGATAATTACGGCCCGTTGAATCAATTTGTGTAGTGTAATGATAAGAAGCCGCTAAATCAGGTGTATAACTCATCGAGATACTTGGTCTAACCTCATGCCTGATGGCTTGAACACTGCTGTTTTTTTTGAATTTATAAGTACCAAAAATCCTTGAAGCTGTTCCTAAACTAAAACTCATATTAGGCGCTCGGTAAAATCCGCGACTAATGGAAGTGTCCACTTGCTTTGTTTTATTATTCCAAGTTTTGATACTTTGTTGTCCAAACCACTTTTCTTCAAAAGAAATACCAGGTGTAATTGTAACAGGCCCTAATGAAGGTAATGATAAACTGATGGGGATGCTATGTTGCGCTCCCCATTGCATGGTATCTAATAATTTATTAAAATTCAACGCTGAGTCATAAAATGACAATTGATTTTGAAAACTACCATTGTAACCTATGCCTAACTTTTCATACCACTTCCCTTCACCAATTTGATCTTTCGATTGAAATGGATAAATAGTTATTGCATTAAAGTTAATATTTGGCAAACTCATATTAACCAACCCTAAATTATTATTTTGGTTATGATTTAAGTTCACTGACAAATTGTACTTATTATCCCAGCTTTTTGTATAACTGACAGAAGAACTAATTTGGTTTTGATAATTCTGAAATGGATTATTCAACAATAGTCTATTATACTTTGTGCTTCCAAAGTTTACATTCGCAGAAAAGGAAGTACCTGGTCTAGCGCGCTGATCCATGGAATGGGTCCAGTTAATCATAAATGTACGACCACCCGTATATTCTTGATTAATGGATGTATTCCTATTGAGCATCTTTGTGTTTTGCAAACTCAAATTAAAATTACCCATGTATTTATAACGCATGATGTACTTACTGTTCAAGTTTAAATTCCAACCGCCATAAGAATAAATATTTGTTCGTACAGTTGCATCAAAATTATCACTGAGCACTTTGTAATATCCCAATCCTTCAAATCCCAAACCAAAGTCCTCACTGGTTGAAAATGCAGGTGCCATTAAACCTGAATGTCTTCCTTGCGCTAATGGGAATATTCCAAATGGAATGCCAATGGGAAATGGCACCCCTTCAAATTCAGGGAAAGTGGGTCCGGATACACCAATTTTATTGGTTATTATCTTCATCTTGTTAGTTCTAAAAGCAAAATGAGGATCATCTAAGTTACATGTAGTGAATCGCGCTTTATATGCAAAAGCTACATCCTTGGATACTTTTTTCATGGTGTTGGCATTCACAAAAATTTCACCTTGTTGAAAATTGGTGTTTTTTGTAAATCCCTTACCTGATTTCATATTAAAATAAATAGAATCATTGACCGATATTATATCCCCTTCTAAAAACTTGGGATTACTTAAAGGACTACCCGTAGTATCTTTCGCCCCATAGGCACGAATATTTTGTGTTTGTTGGTCATACACAATATTTGCAGCCTCTAATTGAGCCGTTCCATATTCTGTTTTTGCATCCCCGTAGAGAAAAAATTCTTTGGTGGCCATGATCATTACTCCAGAGTCGGTGGCATTATAATTGACAGGCGCATCAATACTATCTTTAGACACCCTCAAAATTTGAACAGATTTAGTACTATCATTCTTTATACCTGTTGAATCTATTTTCAACCTATTTGTATCCAATGATTTAATGATTCCTGCCTTTTTTGAAATACTCGAATCCACTTGGTTTATAAGAGGCTTTTTACTAAAAAGGCGATTATTAGATTTTGCCGGTTTTTGATCCTGACTAAAGCCGGAAAAGCAGCAACCAAAAACTAGCGTTAATATCAGGAAAATGCTAATATTAACAATAGATGGGCTGTATTTTTCGTTATTTTTGTGTACTAACTTTATCACTGCTGCAAAAATAAAGTAAAACCCCATTAAGGCACTGATTATGAAGCAAAATAGATTGATTTTAGCATTTCGTTTTGGATGTATCGCCCTTTTTAGCCTTATTTGCTTGAATGGGCATGCTCAAAACCAGCCAAAATCATTAAAACGAATTATTATTGATGCTGGGCACGGTGGTACTGATCCTGGTGCCAAAGGCCAATATTCAACAGAAGCAGCTGTTTCTTTGGCTATATCATTAAAATTGGAGGACTATATTCGTCAATCCCTGCCTGATGTTGAAGTGGTTATGACCAGAACCACAGATGTTTATAGTTCTGTTGTTGAAAAAGCGAAATTTGCCAACCAAGCCAAGGGTGATTTATTTGTATGTATTCATACCAATTCAGCAGGCCCCAAAAAAAACAAAGAATTGATTGGGTATGTTAACAAAACCTATTATGTCAAAAAAGGTGGGAAAAAGCGAAAAGTAACCCGCAAAGTGCCCAATTATAAAATTACCTATAGTCCCAACACAGCTAGAGGAACGGAAACCTATATTTACGGAGTTGGTAAATCAGATGAACGCAAGGAAGTGGCAGATGATATGGTAGATGAGATGGTGGAGAAATTAGACTCCGTATCTGAAAGACAAATTAAAGAGTTAAATAAAAACACTGACCCTACAAGATCAATGATGGCCAGCTTATTAACGCAACAATATTTTCAACGAGCTGCAAGTTTGGCTTTAACGATTGAGGAAGAATTTCAAAAAGCAGGCAGATTGAGTAGAGAAGCTAAACAGAGAGACCAAAAGGGAATTTGGGTGCTACAGGCAGTTGCGATGCCTGCTGTGCTGATAGAAACTGGATTTATATCTAATCCTGAAGACGAAGAATACCTAAATAGTGAGGATGGACAAAAACAAATTTGTGAAGTGATTACCAAATCACTAATTCGATATAAGTTTTCACTAGAAAATCAACAAAAAAACAATATTAAATAGTAAAGCCATTTAAACAAGGAGGCTATTTTTAATCTAATTTTATATTCTTAAACCAACTGTCGCAGCAAGCGTATCCAATGAAAGTATCGAATGAAACAAAAGTAGGCGCATTAACAGTCATTGCAGTAACCTTAATCATTATTGGATTTAATGTTTTGCGTGGTAAAACCATGTTTAAATCTGGAAATTTCATTTATGCAAAATATTCCGATACAAAAGGATTGATTGTTTCAAATCCTGTTTTTATAAATGGCTACCAGGTGGGTTCAGTATTTGATATTGAAAATATTAATGATAACTTATCGGAAATTGCAGTTACCATACGTTTAAATAAAGCTTATAAAATACCTGTGAATTCTATTGCGGCGATACAGGAAAATCCGCTAGGTACCAATAGTATTAGTATCGTTTTGGGGGACGCTAAAACCTATTTTAAAAATGATGATACCATTAAGACTGCTCCTTCAGCAAGCTTACTGGGTGATATCATGAATACACTTTCTCCACTTGGTGAACAAACAAAAAATACAATCAATTCACTTGAAAAGGTTTTAAATAATATCAACAAGGTTTTAAATGATCAAAACAAGGAAAACTTCAGTGTAATGCTTGCCAACTTAACTGAAACTACAAAGAATTTGAACACCTCCATGGCAGCTATCGAGGGTATGCTTAAAAAACAAGATGGATCTATTGCACAATCATTTGATAATGTCAATGCATTTACAAAAAACTTAAATGGAAACAATAGTAAAATCAATGCTATTATACAAAACTTAGATAGCACGACACAATCATTAAAACAAGCTGATTTAAAAAACACCATTGCAAATTTGCAAACTGTAGTGGCTGAGTTATCAACTACACTTAAAAAAATAAATACCGGCAATGGTACTGCTGCTAAAATATTGAATGATGGTGAAGTGTATATTGAATTAAAGAATACCATAACAAGCTTAAATACTTTACTGGATGATGTTCGCGTTCATCCGAAACGTTATATTAATATTTCTGTATTTGGGAAAAAAGATAAAACAACTCCATTGAGTAAGCCTATCGCTGATACTGTTGCTCATGATTAAAAGGGGGTTCATCATATTATTCTCGTTACTCTCCTACTCCTTAATTATAGGACAAACCACACCTATACAAAACAATTTACCAGCACCACCATTAGTGGATAGTAATAGTAAATTGATTGAATTTTTATCAGCCGAAAGTTACAATGTCAAAAAAGTGGATAGCATTGACTACCTTATATTAGTTGGTCATGTTAAAATTAGACAAGGTAAAACCTTGCTATATGGTGATAGCTTGATTTTAAATACCACCAAAAACACATTAGAAGGCTTTGGGAATATTCATATCAATGACGCAGATAGCGTTCATACCTATTCCGAATACTTAAAATACATCGGCAATACTAAAAAAGCTTATCTCCGAAAAAAAGTAAGGTTAACAGATGGCAAAGGTGTTTTAACCACAGACTCTTTAGATTATGATGTATCGGTCAAAATTGGCTATTTTAAAAAAGGAGGAACGCTGGTACGTAATAAAACAAAATTAAGAAGTGTGGAAGGTTATTATTATGGCGTCACCAGAGATGTAATTTTCAGAAAAAAAGTGGAAGCGAATGATCCAGATAATACTATTTACACCGACACCCTTGAATACAATACTTATTCTCAATTGGCTAACTTTATAAGTCCTACAAAAATTATTTCAGGCTCCCGTATTATTCGAACGAGGAATGGGAATTACAACTTAGGCACTAAAAAGGGCTATATGTATGAACGTTCCAGTATTGACGATAGCACTTATACTTTTATTGCTGATGATATGGCGATTGATGACTCACTAGGCTTAGGAGAATTTAGAGGCAACGTGGTTTACAAATCAAAAGACACCCTAGGCTTTGATTTATTGGCAAACAATATTAAAACAGATAAGAAAAAAAGCGCCTTACTTGCTACAGAATTACCTTTGTTATTAATTAAACAAAAAAACGATACTTTATACGTATCTGCCGACACCTTATACTCAGGAAAAGTGACCGACTTAAAACGCCCATTTCCAAAAGCAAGAGACAGCGTTGGCCTGATGACTGATTCCACTTTAGACAAATATTTTGAAGCTTTTCATCATGTCCAAGTTTATTCCGATTCACTTCAAGCCAAATGTGACAGCTTATTTTATGCCTTAAGCGATTCTACCATTCGACTAATATCCAGACCCATTGTTTGGGCCAACAATAATCAAATTACTGGTGACACCATATACATGTATGTTCAGAATAAAAAGCCAGAACAACTAAACGTTTTTAATAATGCATTAGCAATAAACAAAATTGATACAACGGAGTATTATAATCAAATAAAAGGCAGCCGACTAAACGCCTGGTTTAATGACGGGGAATTAATAAAGATGCGCTGTAAGGGTAATGCAGAAAATATTTATTTCGCCATGGACAATGATAAAAATTTTGTGGGCGTAAATCATTCCAATGCGCAAATCATTGAAATTACTTTTGAAAATAGTGAGCCTGCTAAGGTTATTTTTCGAAATCAACTTAAAGGAACACTTACGCCTATTCAAAAAACAAATAAAACAGATTTAAAATTAAATGGATTTAAATGGCTTGAAAATTTACGCCCCAAATCCAAATACGATATTTTATCTCC
>CALLKA010000038.1 GCA_938008665.1 uncultured Bacteroidota bacterium | reverse complement strand
GAAAGTAGGATGCCGGAGCAGGGCGACGGCAATCCGAATGGGCGGATATATTATGCTTTTGTAAAAAGGTGAATACAGGATGCCGGAGCAGGGTGACGGCAATCCTACTTACAATACTGCGCTAAGAAACTATCCACCCCCTGGTATCCCTTAAGCTTGGCCGTATTTAATGGGGCGCATATTTGATCTTTTTTTCCTAAAGCAATAAAACTCATTGCCATAAAAAATTCTGACTTTCCAGTGTTTGCACTTGAAAACTGAACAGCTTTTTCAAAATTAGGAATTGCTTTTACAAAATCACCGCCGGAATAATAACTAATACCCGCGTTCTCGTAATGTGTATAGTTCGTAGGATCCAATTGTGTTGCTTGTAAGTAAAACTGAGCCGCTTTTATATATTGACGTTTTATGAACGCGGCTTTTCCTTTGTCTAATAAATTAGTTACTACATCTGTACTTTGTACTCCTGATTGATTGCTTGAAAAAATGCTATTTACTCTTGCTAAAATACTACTGTCCTTAGGATATTTTGCATTGGTTGAATCTAGTAAAGTGATCATATTTTTATCAGCACCTCCTTTTACTTCATACATAGCAAGTAAGTATTGTGCATTTGCTTCAGCACCAGGACGGTATTTATTATATTCCTTGTAAGCTTTTTTAATTTCGTTAGAATCTTTATTTTTTGCTGAACTAAACATAATATTTTTATAATAACTAGTAGCTCTTGGCCAATTATAAAAAGCTTTTTTTGCAAAAATAGCAACACTATCAAATTTTTGTTTGTCTGCATAAATAGCAGTTCTTATAAAATCATTGTAGTGTAAATAAGGATTGTCATTTTCACTTTCATTTAATAATCGCAAAGCTTCCTCATAATGTTTGTCTCTAAATTCATATCGTGCAATTAACCCTTTAATAGGCAGGGTAGAGGTTGACAAATTTGGAATAGCTGGGAACGAAGATTTAACCTCATCCAATTGCATTTTAGGATCAGCATCTATTTCGCCCATTACATACTTTTGAATTTTTAAAGAATCAAATGTTTGTTTTGCAACATAAATAGATGGTGTAATTAAAATTAAAGAAATTAAGAAAAATAGGATAGAAAATAAATTTTTATTAATGCTGTTTGTTGTTTTTGTTTTATCAATATGACTGATTGGTAAAAAAACCAATGCTGCTGAAACAGCCAACATGGTTTGCATGGCAGTTCGTTCGGCTGGGAAATTTAAAAAAGCATCCACAGCATAGCAGGTAACCGCCATAAATGATATAGTAGCAGTTAGCTGATAGGGCTTGAATTCTTTTTTTCGCCAAATATTAATGGTAAAAATAGGCACTAGTAAAAACATTAACCCAAATACAACACCACCTAAAATGCCCAAATCGGCAAACATTTCAATAAAATCATTGTGGCAATGATATGGAACAAATAAATCATTGGTAAATTCTTTTTCGTAAGGTATGGAAGCTAGTTTCCAATTTCCATAACCAGCACCCACCAATGGGTGTTTGGTTGCATAATCAATGGCGCCTTTCCACAAATGGATACGGCTTCCTTGTTCACTTTGAATGGTAATATCACCTGCTCTTTTTGTAACAGTACCATAACCCCCTTGATACCCTTGTAATTCAACTGCATTGGCTAAAAGTAAATTCGCAACAAAAAATCCAACTATAATGGGGCCTAAAAAATAGGCTACTTGCATTGCTGCTTTTGACTTATTTGTGATACCAACGAAGAACGAAGTGGAAATAGTATAAATCAAAAATATAATACCTAATCCTACGTAGGTAGATCTTGTATTCATAATGAATAAAGCAACCACACCAAAAAACAATACGCCAATATTGATTATTTTAAGGAAGGACTTGTGATTGATAATTAACCATAAAACAAATGGGAATTTGATCAGTAAACTTGCGGCCATTACATTTTTATTGCCGTGATTACCAGATAAGTTAACAATGTTGGCATCTAAATCCATGGTTTCTATATTTCTAGAAAAACCTTTTAAAATATAAAAGGAATCCCAAAGCAATAAAAATGCAATAGCAAATGAAACAATATTGAAAATATATTTCAGGTCTTTTTTATAGAATAAAATTGACACTAGTATGAATACCAAATAGGTCGAAATTAATCTTGCAAGCGTAACTAAGGTTTCCGTAGGGTTAATAGCATAAAAATAGGAACCGATGGCCCACAAAACTAATAATGAAAATAGTAGGGTGAATTTGTATTTAAAAATTTCAAATATTGCTTCTTGGTAAATATTTCTATTTAAAAACAAATACAATAAAACGACAAGATCTAGGGTGCTTGTATATAACCATTGTGCGCCCATCACATCAGCGCCACCAAAATCAGTAACAAAATGTACCATTAAATAGAGCACAGTGATTATGGAGGCAATTAAACCTTGATAGTCTTTTTTAGGCATGCTTACTTTTATATGGACAAAGATAATTAATCAATTAATATATCCACTTTTTTTGAATTACTCTTATAAATTGGCATTGGGGCGTTATTTTTTTCCAATATTTCCTTAAGTTGAGTAGTTAATTGTTTGGTTTTTGCTGGTTGTTGCATTGATAGGTCATGAAGTTCGCCAATATCATTTGCTAAATTGTATAATTCTTTATGGCCGTTTCTTAAATCATAAATCAATTTCCAACTACCTTGCCTAATGGCTGATTTGTAATTAATTGCTGGCCCATCACCTTCAATCCATTTATTCGGGTAATGCCATACAAAAACACGATTCGTATCTGACAATTTATTATTTTTTATTAATGGAACAAAACTTTTGCCATCCACATTTTGAATAGTCGTAGCATTAAAAACACCTGCCATTTCAAGGATAGAGGGGAAGAAGTCTTCTGCAATAACATATTGCTTGATGGATGTATTCACTTTTGCAAATGCCGGCCATTTTACAATCATCGGAACTCGAATTCCTCCTTCATATAATGAGCCTTTTCCTGCGCGTAAAGGTAAATTTTGAATATGCGCAACATTTCCTCTTGCGCCAGTTAAGCTTAGGCCACCATTATCACTCATAAATATAATGATGGTATTATTTGCAATATTTTTTGCTGTAAGATATTTCATGATTTCACCTAAGCTTTTATCCATGGAAGCAACCATGCTTGCATATTTTGCGTTTACAGTATCTAATCCTTCATCCAAATAGGATTGATAAAATTTAACATCAGGTTGGATGGGAACATGCACAGCATAATGTGCCATGTTTAAATAAAATGGCATTTTTAATCGAATAGGTTCTTCTATACTTTTTATAGCTTCTAAGGTAAGTGCTTCAGTTAAATTAGTGTCAGAACCATGGTAATTCATTAAATCAGGTACAGACTGATAGGTTGATTTCCCAGGGATATTACCATAATTATCTTTCCCATAATAGCTTTGCGGATGCCCAGCAGCATGACCTGCAATATTGACCATAAATCCAACATTCAAGGGGTTTGACATCGGAGTGCCTGCTGATCCCCAATGTGCTTTTCCAACATGTATCGTATAATAACCTGCTTGTTTTAATAATTGCGGGTAGGGAGTAATCGTATTAATATCAACCCCATTTATTTTCCATGGCGCAGGATTAAACTGATTATCTTTTGCATCTGTCGTATTATTTTTTACTGGAGATGTCCAGTTCGTAACACCATGACTTGATACATTCATTCCTGTTAAAATACTTGTGCGGGTAGGGGTGCAAACTGAATTAGCATATGCGTTTGTGAATTTAACGCCTTGCTTTGCTAATAATTCAAGATTCGGTGTTTTGAATTGTTTATTCAATAATCCAACACTGTCGCCAAATGGAACTGAGCTATCCATCCATCCCATATCATCAATCAAGAATAAAATAATATTTGGTCTTTTTGTATGTTGTGCATTTAATTGCAACATATTAAAAAGTAGCAATGGGATCAATATTTTTTTCATACAATTTTAGAAATTGGAAACAATATTCATTTAAAAATTAGGTTACGTTACTTCTTTGTAATTGTATTTGAGCTTAGTAAAACATTTCTTGGATCTATTTCTAATTTTTCAGGTACCACTTTTACATTAAATGATTGAATCACTTGTTTTTTGTTCAAATTCATTTTTAATAATATAGGAGTTTTGCTGTCTTTGGTGTAGTAGCCAATTTCAATTGGTAAATCAAAATTAAAATCGGTCAATTGTGTTTGCGTTAAATTAATATTGATTTTGTGATTGATAGGATCGTAACTCCATATTGCATCAATCTTAGGATTCACTGGTTGGTATAACCATTGCTTAAAAAATATTTTTAAATCCTTACCTGATGCATTTTCCATTTCATTCCGAAAGTCATCCGTGGTCGTATTCGCATTAAAGAACTTTTTATAATAAGCTTGAATTCCCTTTTTGAAATTTTGTTCTCCCATTTTATCTCTTAGCATATGTAAAAACCAAGCTCCCTTTTGGTAGGTTAAACCTGTGGTCACAACTTCTTTTTCGGCTGTTCTTGGAGCTACAATGCTAAAGTTGGGCATTTTCACAGTCATATCCATTACTGATTTTTTTGCCTTTATAATCCCTTTATTAAATTCCTCCTTGCCATATTCATTTTCGATAAATAATAAAGTAAAGAAGGTGGCAAATCCTTCACTTAACCATGCGTCATCCCAAGTGGTTTCTGTGACTGCATTGCCAAACCATTGATGCGCAATCTCATGAATAACTATATTTCTTGTACGTTCATCCCTCTTGCCATTCACTAAATCCTCACCATAAAAAATGGCAGAGGAAGTTTCCATACCTCCATTAACACTAGGTGTTTGTATATTAGCCAATTTTTCATAGGCATAAGGGCCTACATAATCACTATAATAGGCTAATACTTTTTTAGTTGGTTCGTCAAAATCATAAAAACCAGCTTCTCTATTTTTAGCATACACCCAAGTTTGTATGGATTTGCCATTAAAATCATCTACATATTTAACAGCAAAATCAGCTACGCCTAATACAAATAACCAAGAAGAAACTGGAACAGATTGCTTCCAATGTGTAAGCTTTGTATTGTTTGCTAGATCGGACTCTTCTAACAATAAGCCATTTGAAACAACTTTATAATGGGCCGGAGCTGTAACTATAAATTCTGAAGTTGCTTTATCATTGGGATGATCAACAATGGGTAACCAATGTCTGCCACGATTTGGCCAGTTCTCATTAAAAAAACTACGATCACCAAATTTAGTTGCACCAATTCTTAATCCATCAAAAGGAATGCCATGGTATTTAATAGTAAAAGTGATGGTTTCATTGGCAACAGAATTTTTAGGTAAACTTATAATCAATGCATCCTTTTCATGTGTGTAATTCACTGCAGCATTTGAAATACTAACACCATCTACCACCATTCCTTTGTCTTTCTTTTCCGTTGACTTATTGATTAAGTCTAAACGAAAATTTTGCATGCCTGCTTGCTTAAAATTAACAGTAACCTGGGTCGTTCCAATAATTTCATCATTGCTATCAGTTAAGCGTAATTGAAAAACATAATGTTTGATGTCTATATTTTTATTAATTGGGTATTGGTCAGCCCAAGCTATTAAGGGTAGGGTACATAAAAAAAAGTTGAAATAATATTTGCTTAGCTTATTCATTATTGTAGTGTTATTTTTTTCAAGTAATTACCTTTTGCATCCACCTGAGGCGGTGTAGCGCTATTTACAATGATTCCCTCACTTGGAATAATAGTTCTTGTAGTTTTGCCATTGGCCAATACATCATAAGGCAAGTCCATGAAGAAATTATTGACTTTGATTTGGAATTTTTGGAATCCTACTTCCTTAATTGTAATATCTAATACTTTGGTTGTCCTCAAATAAAAATCGAAAAATGGTTTTAAATTTTTATTGGAGGCTTTACTAAATAATTGTTCAACATCTGTGGTGGTCACAAAATTATCATAAGTGTATTGAGGATCGGTAGCTAATTTTTTTAAAGTGGGAAAGAATATTTGATCTCCTATCACATAGCGTAGGCTATGCATGAAAAATGCCCCCTTTGTATAAATATCATTACCTGCATAGGTTTCATCAAATGTAGATCGGAAGAGCGTCGTGTAGGGAAA
>CALLKA010000037.1 GCA_938008665.1 uncultured Bacteroidota bacterium | reverse complement strand
TTTAGCCACCAATGCATAATAGTATTGGGTGCCTCTTTGATATTCCACCACTTTCCATCCGTTAATCCAATGCTCAACTTTGCCATCTGGGAATACGACAATTCGACCACGGTTCCATTCGCCTACAGGTAATTTTTCACGGCGCCCAGATCCAATTCTTAAAGCAGGAATTAAATCGTAAAGCGAAGCCATGGTTCTGTTCCCAATACTACCCAACTTTGCATCGGGGTGTTTATCGTCATCTAAAATTTGATATTCTAAACCCAAACCTGATCTTTGCGTTTTATAAGGAGTAGATACAAAATATTTAACGCCAGAATTTGCACCTTCACTTAATTTAAAATCAAAATTTAATTCATAGCTAGTAAAAGTATTCACTGTTAACAAATCACCATGTTTCACTTTTGAAGCAGTATCGCTTTTCATTATACTTAATATACCATCATTGACTACCCAACCTGATGCTGGTGGCGCATCCTCTCCTACCATTCTCCAACCATCTAAATTTTTACCATTAAATAATAATGAAAAACCTTGCGCCACCTCTTGTGGAGATAAAGTGTTTAATGTATAGTTAGCCACTGGTGTAGTGTTATCTAATGGACGTGGCTTCATATCCTTTCCTGTTTGAATGCGAATATTTTTCCATGCAATTTGCGCACCGCCATCTCTATCTTTAACTGAATGTACTTGTAAAGCGATAATTCCTTTCATTGTTAAATCATCCACCATATAGGAAACAGGCACATCATTCACCCATGTTCTTATAACTGCCCCGATAGCTTCAATACGGTATTTGTTCCAATCATTCTTTTTAAACGCTTTTTTGGCAGCTGGATTCATTTCTGTTTGATACATCCAACCACGACGCGCTTCATCATAAATACCCCCTGACCAAGCTCTGTCTGAAGGATCAATCTCAACTTGCAAGCCATGTACACGTCCTTTATTAAATTCTGGAATGGATAAGCTTCTGATTTGAATACCTGAATTCATTTCGCCTACTTTTAAATCTACTTCAAGTATAAAATCTCCATATTCGGCATCACATGCTAAAAACGAGTTAGGCTCTCCAGTAACAGTTGTGCCCACAATTGCGCCATCTATAACCTCGTATTTTGCCTTGCCATTCAATTGATGAAAGCCATTTAAGGTTTTCCCATCAAATAAATTTTTCCATCCTTTATTCTGCGCACTTAAAATAAAAGTGCATAAAATAAATAAAGAAAGTAATTGTATTTTTTTCATATCGTTAAATTTTTAGTTGAATTAATTTTGATTAATTCAATTTTTACGTGGTTATATATTAAGGTTTATTAATTTTCATTTCATTGATCCATTGTTGTATTAAAGCAACGCCTTCCTCATGTACTAAGTTTCGTCCCAATTCTGGCATCCTTTCGCCCGGTGCTTTTGTTTTCATTCTGTATAATAGAATAGAAGCATTTGCATCACCTGGAACAATGTCATACAAATTTCCACCAGATCCATTCCCAGCTGCTACCGGTGTTTTATTAATTCCTAAAGCAGTTGAATTTGTTTCATGTGCTGTTAAATAAAGTCCAGAAGTTTGCGCAGGCCCATCATTACGATGACAATGCGCACAGTTTATTTCCAAATAAGCCCTTGCACGCGCATTTAGATCACCTGTACTTGGATCATTCCATACTGCCGCTTTTGGCAGGTTGCCATCAGGTACAGATTTTAATAGACCATGTTTCTTCCAGTAAGCTATTTGATTTTGCTTCCCATTACTATAGTTAAAATCACCATTCATTTGCGCTACCGAAGGTCCAATAGGCATCATTTTATCATTACTATTATGACATCCTTTACACTGGTTTTGATTCGGCACTACATATCTCACCTGTTGCGCAATTCCTTGTGGATTGATAAATTTAACTTGCTTCTGATCACCTGCAATTTCTAAAATCGCATCCGACTGATCCTCATTCCAAACATAGGTCATCGCTTTCCAACCATCTGACTCGTGGATAAGCAATCTAGTTTCCATCACATCAATATCCTTACCTAAATTTCTTTGATCTGCTGAATAATAAAAACTCTTGACGATTAAGGTGCCAGTTGGAAAATCTAGCACGCCTTGCGCTTTATAATCCACCTTTGCCCCTTTAGGTAAACGAATCAAGCGTGATTTTTCTGCGTAATCAGTATAGAGTGGTGTGTTCAATGTATAAGGTACCAAATCCTTTTTTGGAATCAGCTGCGACATCTTTCCTTCAAAAATGCCCCATTCAGATAAATTTTCTGGATAATTGGGTTTGTTGGTCTTGAATGATGAATTGATCAAGATGACAAACAACAGTCCTATACTAAAAATCCTTACCATATCTTATTTGTTTGTACAATTAAACATTTCGTTTGGCACAATTGCCATATCCTTAAATAAATTAGAAGCGTCTAAATTTACAATAGATTGATTTGTATTATTTATAATTGAAATACAGTTACCTGCAGTCCAATTTCCGTCTGCATCTAACAAGGCTTTATTTTTAATCCCATCATAGATGATATGTGGTGTGTTTTCCTTAAACCTTTTTGAAACAATCATACCTAATGGGTCAGCACTCACTGGCCTACCCAATTGACGCTCAAATTGATTATCATAAATGGATATGGCGGATGGATATGGATCATATAATTTATCCTTGATAGGTTTACCTGTGGTGAAATAACTAATTATTCCTGTACTTACACTTTGATTATTGATTATTTTATTTTTAAAAATATTGATCCCTTTCGCAGCTAAAATCAAAATACCAGTACCTGTAGGAACAGATGCTACTATATTACCCTTTGGTGCAAAATTTGGAAAATTGTTATCATGAATATAATTGTCATGCACATTTACATCACCCCCTTTTTTTTGCACTAAGTCCGGTAAATCAAATACCAATACGCCACCTGTATTTTGGTAAGCTTCATTGTTAAACACTTCGGCATGAATCGAATTTTCAATTTCAATTCCTGCTACATTATAATATGCTTTTGAATTTTTAACAACTATATTTTTTGACTGGCCTACATAAATCCCTGCATCTGATGCCCCCATGGCTTCACACTTATCTATCATTACGCCATCACATTGAACAGGATAAAATCCATACCCGCCATTTTCCGGTCCTGGAGCTCCAGTCCACTCCGTTTTTACATCACGAAAAGTAATATTGTTGACATGCATTGTTTTAATGGCATCTCCTTTTGCATCCTGCACACTAAAACCTTCCAACACGATATCATCACAATTACTTACCCTGATTCCTTCAGCCCCATCCGTTTGGCCTTTAAAACTCAACTTGGTTTTATTCATGCCTTTACCACGAATGGTAATTTTTTTCTTTTCTTCTAACGACAATGTATTTGTAAACTCAAATACCCCTTCAGGTAATTCGATAACAGCACCTGCCTCAGCCAAAATAAGTTGTTTTTGCAATTTCTTTTGCACATCCGCTTGGGCCAATCCTTGTATTGAAAAAACGATAGTGCCAATAAAAAATAATGCGATTGATTTCATGAAAACTATTTTTAAAATTTATTTTGATTAAACTATATGTATAGTATGTTTAAACGGTGTAATTCCTGTTAAGTAAACGGTAGGTGCCGACATTTTTGGCAAGGCCCCTCTTAATTGATACCCGGTATGCTCAAACTTACCAGGTCCAAAATTAATGGTATCTGAGCCAACGGTATAAGATCCTTGTTTTCCTTTTAACACATAAGCTAAAGGATTATTTTGAATAGATTCAACACCTTCAAATTTTCCGCCGTCACGTAAAATAAGCTCCATGGATACGGGCACTTTATCGGTACCTGTAATTGCTATGTCCACTTCAATACCATTATTCAATGGAGTGATTCTGATTGTGGTATCTAAATACTGTACATTACTTTGCTTACGATTACTCTTAGGCATTTTTCCCAAATCCCCATCAGGTGAAATAAACTTTGGTTCAAAGGGCTGAAAATAGGCCCCTTCTAGTTTCTTATTTAAAATAAAACTATCTCCTTCTTGTTTAATTTGCATGGAATCAAATTGTCCTTTACCAAAAAAAGAAGTCGCAATTCGCATCGCTTGTAAAACAGCATTTCCTTTATGAAAAGTTAACCATCCTGCATTGTTTGACAAAATAGTAGTATCCCAATTTTCTTTTCTAATTCGCACTACCCCGGAATAAGGAAATGATTTTACATAATTGGTTGGCAATGTTTTATCAGCAGGTAATTCCTTCCATTGGGATGGATCCTCTAGGTAATGATTTAAAATACCATGGATTGAATTTTTATTATCTCTTTCCACCAATCTACAAATAGCAGCCATTTCTCCATCATTATCTAACAATGCCATGTATCTAGCTGCATAATAATATCCATCCATGTGACCAATGGTCCCTTTGTCTTGACGGTTTGACGCTTCTGTCACTACTTCTCCATTTGGATGAATATAGTAACGCATCATTTTTAAATTTTTTCGCACGGGCTCAAAAAGTTCCGGCTTATTTAAACCAATCGCAACACTTATTAATGCACGATCAACAATGGAAGAATATCCACCTGTGCTCTTTTCATAAAATTGCCCATCAGGATCAGAATCAATATTTTCTCTTAACCACTGATTTGCTCGATCAACATATCTTTGATCTGGCCACAATTCATATAATTTAGTCAATGCACATGAAACCACCCAACGATGATTAGGTGTATGAATACCACCCGTGATTAACATTTCACCTGCTTGTTTTAAAAATTTCTCAAAAGGGATTAATACTTTTTCTATACCCTTTGTATTGGATTGTTTTAATAGCTTATATGACTGCGCCAATCGCTCCACAATAAATGCTGTATCTGGTGTTGAATGAAAATTAGTGGATAATAAATCAATGGAACCATCCGCATGCTGCAATGATAACATTCCTTGAACAGCATCTTGTATTTCATTTAAGATAATAGGAGACTGATAATAAATTGATTCCGGAGTTGCTAAAGCAGCACAAGCAATATTAAGATACCCAGAGGTACTGTGTGGATTAGGAATTAATTCTCCATCTAAGCGAGCACCAAAATAAGGATTGAATTTATCTTTTATTTTATTTGCATTCGAACCATTCAAATAAGTATCGTTCAATTTTATTAAATCAATTAACCAGGTTGGTTTTACAAGTGTATCCATTTTTTCATTCCCTGTTGGAAATGAAAATCCTGCCAAAGGAGATAAGCAAAGGGCGGCTGCATTTAAAGAAACAAATTTTCGACGATTCATCATTACATTTATTTTTTAAGTTTTATTATTTTCTGATTCCTTTATATTGTTCATATGCCAATCCAAATAGGATAAATGATCCATATCCAAAACCAGTACCCTCCGTAATTTTTCTTGTCAGATAATATTCTTTACTTCCCACACAAGTACCTCCAGATACTTTCACTGGAATTAAATAACCATCCCCCATGGACTTTACACCTGTTGTTTTTAATGCATCGTATGCCCTATCAATGATGGGATTATAAACTGACGCAGGTATTAATTTTAATTTTAAACCAATCGTTATTGCATAAGAGAACATTGCTGTTGATGAACTTTCATCAAAGTTTTGCGGATCATTGGGCAGCGTCATTAATTGATACCAATAACCCGTTTCCTTGTGTTGCAAAGGCGCTACAAAAGAAATATAATTTTTTAACGCGGTCTCTAACGGTTTTCTGAATTTTGACTTTTTAGAAACTGTTAGTAATGCATCAGCTAATGCCATACCGATCCATCCATTTCCCCTAGCCCAAATCTGGGTGCTTCTTCTTGTTACTTTATCAGGCCATCCTAAATTACTGCATCCATCATTGTAATCTTCATTATCTGCATCCCAACCATGCACCCACAAGCCAGTTTGTTTATCGGTTAACTTTTCATTGTGTGTATTGAATTGATGCAAAAAATCAGCAATATATTTTTCATCATTTGTCAATCGATACATTTCAAGCAAATACATACTTAACATATAAACAGTATCATCCCATAATTCATTGGTTTCTGCACGATGTGAAACACCCCCATTGGATGCACGTGGAATTTTTAAATAATCTGCATATATTTCATTGGATTTGTCTAGGTATTTTTTATCTCCAGTTAATCTTGCCAAAAAAGCCATTCCATGCGCAGATGCAACTGCATTTGGATGTTTACCATTGGCCACATTGTAGGTTGCATCCATGGCAACTTTTACATAATTTAAATAAAGCAACTTTTCCGAGGTCGACTTTGAATTGTATAAATGTATTAATGAATTTAAAAAAGTTGCCTGACCCCAATCCCATTTGTATTTATCTGCAGGCATATATACTTCACGTCCATGTTTATCAACGGCATCCACCCAAGTGGTTTGTGCAAAATTGACCACTGGAATTAGAAAGAATAGAAAAATAACTAAGGATTTTTTTAAAATAATTTTCATATTATACAACAATTCATAAATGGTTAATAATCAAGCAATGAGGCAACAAAAAACGTCCCTTAAAGTTAATAAGTTAGTGCTTTAAGTAGCTGCCAAATTGATGAGGGGTAACGCTTATTTACGAAATCGTTTTCGCTCTACTAATTACCACACCATTGGGCAATTCAATTTAAAGAAAATTGTAATAAAATAAGGTGAAATGACTCAAATTTTAAGGTCATTTTACCCCCCAACTATTCATTTCATTGGGATTCAAGGCTTTGGCTTTAATGACAAAAGCAGCTGGCTTTTCGCCGGTATATAAAATGGCTTCCTGTCCTTTTTTAAGCGTCAGAACCCATTTATTGCCTTTTTTTAACAATTGAACTGATGGTGGCCCTAATAATTTAACATCCTCTAGTAAATCTGATGAAATTATACAGGGTTCTCCAGCCAAACTCTTGATATGAATGAACTTGGTTTGACCGTTATTTCTGAGGGCACTTACTAAAAAAGCGCCTTCCGTTCTGAGTTGATAAAAGCTAGCCTCCTTCCATTTGGTGGGCATTGCTGGAAAAATATGTATAATCCCACCCCAACTTTGCAGCATCATATCCAACATGGATCTTGAGGAAGCAATGGGTGATTCAAAAGTGGGATTTTCTCTTTCACTGTAAAATGTATTTTGAGTTACCGTCGGAATCCTTGATGGTCCAGGAGGTTTACCAAACCGAGGTAAAATTTCCAATGACCTATTCAACCAGAATAAGGCACTATCTCCTTTTCCTAAACTTGCCCATAAACTTGCTGCGCCTGAAAACTTGTACATACAATTATCACCGTCCAAACTTGTAAAGTGCGTAATGGACTTTTCCATTAAAGGAATACGTGTTGGCGCATTTTCCTTGGTCATATCATATAATGGGAATATGGTAAAAAGATGGCTAAAGTGTCGGTGTGAACTTGCAAGCGGCTTATCCTTACCAATCATAATACCATTTTCATTGATACTGTAATCCGCCATATGCGCTATATGATCCTTCCATACAGGTAGTAAACTGTCTTTTATTTTTAATCTTTCCGCGCTCGCAATTAAGGCTTTAAATCCCCAATTGGCTAATGCAATATTTAAACTTGTTTCCTTTGCGTCACCATACTCATCTGAATAAGTATATGGAATATGATATAATCCATCCTCCCCTTTAATCATGGTTCTTAAATACACATTAAATGCACGACGCATTAATGGATATATTTTTTCGCGTAACCTTGTATCATCCATCAATCTTCTATTATGCAAATAATACATTTGCATTAACCAAGGAAGTACAATAATATTCATTCCCTCCTTCACGTTATTTTTATCACTTGTTATAAATAAGGGATTATATAAATCATCATACCCTACTGGGTTTCTAATGCCTGCACAATCATTTCTGAATTCTAAAGGAACATTGTCAATCATTTGTTGGGTGTGGCGATCTAATAATTGATATAAATTATCTTCCAATGCAGTATGATTAGTAACCCCCATCGTAAAATAAGTTAATTGCACATTCAAATTCATCCATAGTAATGGCCATGCAGTGGGCTTAAACCAAGGGCCTAACAAATCAATCACTGGTTTCCCTGGATGGGTAGCACTTGCTAACTTATATAATTGAATCCAATAAAAACTTTCTAATCTTGCATCCGGGAAATTCACAAAACTTGCGGGATAATAAGCATGCCACCATTGACGGTGTGCTGATTCAATATTTTTTAAAGATTTATTTTTTGCTGCATGAATAGTAGCCACCGCGTCCTTAGCCGAGCCTGACATTGATTTACGATACTTTCCCCATCTATTCGCCACAGTCAATAATACAGTACGTTCACCATTATTATTTTTTTGTTCCTGCCATGCGGTTGCATAATCATCGCCCATTAATAAAGGTTGTGTTACCACTTCAATATCTCCTTCCTTACGCGTTGTAAAATTGGGGTTTTGTTGATACACCACATTTAACTCTAAACCCATGGCGCGCTTTGCAATATATCTGGCGCTTTGTGCTAGTTGCGGACGAAATGAAAATTTAGCCGCTGCTTCGTTTCCAGTTGTTTTTAAATTTACAATAATTAACTCCTCACTTGAAGGGGCAAAACATCTAAAACTTAATGTTCCTTTGGTTGTTGTAAGCTCCCCTATAATTTCAGCATTCCATAAATCAGTTCTAATATTCACATTCGTTGCAACGCCCACCGTAGTCAATAATAATTGACCAATGGGTAAGCGACTAGTTTCATAAGCACTGGGTGAAGCCGTTCTATGATCATACACATCTGTGCGTCCTATTTCAAACCTTAGGGTATTTGGTAATTGATCATCCTTAAATAAAATAGTCCCTAATAATCCATTTCCCACATAAGCACCAGCAAAATAATCCTTGGGTATACTATTCCATAATAAATCATGTTGTTTTAAATGCGATGCCCAATTTACATCCAATTGCAACATTGATTTTGAAATTGGCTTTTGTGCATGCCCAGTAATTTTGAAAAAACAAAATAGTAAAATGAATATTAATGACTTGAATGAATATCCTTGCATATTGGTTTTACTTTAATTCTCTTTGAGCAAATGTTAAAAACAAATTCCAATCATACGGTAATATATCATGCTTACCATCTCTGATATGTTGGGATACGCGACCTTGAATGGGTTGTTGAATTTTTGGCGATTGATACGACCATTTTGGATAACCATATAAAGCATATACTTCCGTAGTCAAATAAGCTGACAAATACTCATGCGAAGGATCAGCCCACTGATCTTCAGAAGCGCTACTAATATAAATAGGCCTAGGTGCTACCATCGCAACCACCATATGTTGATCGAATGGTAAATTCGCATCCTGATTGAGGTACTTTTTAAAATTGCCGGCTGTCCATCTTGGAAATCTTTTAATGACAGCGCTCAAGGTTTCTCCTTTTTTATTTTTTGAAATAGATACCCCCATCGCACCTGAACCACTGGAGATGACCCCAGCGAAGCGTTGGTCCTTTGCACCGGCCCATATGGCCGCTTTCCCAAGTCGGGAATGTCCCAAAACAATAACACGTTTTGCATCCACCTGTTTATCAGATTGTAAATAATCCATCGCTTTAGATAATCCCCATGCCCATGCAGCCAATCCTCCCCATTCATTTGGTAATGGCTTTACTTGATTGGGTTTGTAATACAATGGGTAGATGCCGGTAGTGAAATCTTCCCTATCCGGTGCCACTTCCCAATAATACATGGTTGCAACACCACAGCCCGCATTGATGATGGTTGCCACTGGCCAATTCAAAGAATCTCTTCCACTTTGTTTGTTATTCCCGTTCAATACAGGACTAGACTGAATCATTGGATCCGGATAAATAGTTTCATTCCCATTAAAATTATATCCCAAAAATGTAGGAAATTTTTTTAAGCCTTTGGGTAAATACAATAATAATGCAACTGACACCATTTTGTTTTCCGCATTAGTAAAAGTGATTTTTATTTGCTTTCGAATTGCTTTTCCTCCAAGGGCATTATCATCTTGTTCAATTAATTTGCTAGACATTTTAACATTACCAACAGGTACAAAACCATAAATTTCATTTTCAAGTAATTGTTCTAATTCTGGTCGGCGTATTTTTTCCCATTCCTTTTTTGTTTTGATTACTGTTCCATTACTTGACAGCAAAAGAGCTGGAATATTTTTTGGGAACAAGCTATCATTTTGTGTTGCCGAACTATTTTGCTGCGCAACAGTTTTAACACTTAATGAAACGAAAATTATTCCCACAAAGTGGATTAAAAAATGTTTCTTCATACAGTTATATTGATTATTTCGTTGGCGTCAATTTTAATAGCACTACACCATGATGTGGTACTATTGCTTTAAAACTCTTTGCATTCGCGCCTACTTCTTTTTGCGTCCAAACATTACGGACATTGAATAACCCTTTTAATTTTAGTTTATTAAAATCTAAGGTATAGATTGCTGCTTGCTCATCCTCCCACCTGAAATAGGAAGCAGGTGTTTTACCAAAATCAGCGGTATTAAATATACCTACCGCATATGCGCCATCCTCCAATTGCTTTAACCAAACTTGTACCCCCTGCTCTTCCAAAACCAATCTTGCAGATTTACCCAATGGATCCTGATTTACTTCAATCACTTCATCATTGGACAACAAATTTAAAGTGAAAGCATCTAATTGCTCAATAGGACAACCAATCAATATTGGGCCAGCCAATAAACTAAATAAACTCACATGACTGTATTGCTCATTGGGTGTTAAACGTGTTGGATGTAATTTAGCACCAGTAGTAACATTGCCTAATATCATCATGTCTGGATCATTCCAATGACCTGGACCGCCATAAGGGCCCCATTTATCTAATGTAAATGCGGATACATATAAACTAAGCCAACTATCTCTGATATCAGGTCCTGTGCGCCAAGCTTCTGATATTCGCGCCCAATCTTTAACTTGACTAAATGGTGCTGAATTGGACAAACTATATATAATATCACGTCCTGAGTTTTTTAAAGCTTCAGACATTCTTTCCGCAGACCCTAATTCAATTCTCCAATCATATTTTAAATAATCAACTCCCCATTGTGCCATTTGAATGGCATCTTGCTTTTCAAAACGATATTTTCCGATATACCTAAATGACCTTTTGTTATTAATGATTGTATCCGGCAAAGCGCCGTCTTCAAAATTAGAAGAGCCACCCCCAAATCCTGCATAACTGGTAATCCAAGGCGTTGAATACAATCCCAACTTAAGTCCTTTACTATGTATTTCATCAATCATCCCTTTAAAATCTGGGAATTTTTTATTGGGTTGCAATGCATAATTATTGGCAGTTCTGTATCCCTGCCAGCCATCATCAATATTAATATAAGTCCAACCATGCTTGCTTAAACCCATATTAACCATTGCATTCGCTGATGCAATCACTTTTTCTCTATCAATTAATCTTGCCCACGAATTCCAACCATTCCATCCAATCGGTGGTGTTAATGAAATTGTATCACCAATTTTGATAGTCAACTGCTTTTGTGCAGCACCAAAATTGTTACTTGCTTTCATCGTAACTAAATATGTGCCCTTTTTATTTAGAACTCCAGTTATGATTCCTGTTTTGGAATCAATCGTTAAACCATTCGGTAAATGATCCACTGAATAAGAAATTGGAGCTTCCCCAGTTGCTACCACGGTAAATAAAAAGGGGCTTCCTGGTTTTGCACCAAATATTTTAGGTGAATTAATTCTGGGTGTTTTTGCTACAGCTGGCGTAAGAATATATCTTTCCCCATCATTCGCAATGGGTTGTGGTATTTTATTTTCCAACATGGTAAATTGTGCATTCGCAATATCAGAATAAAACTTTTGTGAAGAAGCTTCCGTTTTAACTAAAATTCCGAAACGTTTTACCCCAACTAAATTGATATTAACTTTTTTAGGCACATCCCCTACTTTCATTGCCCCTGATTCAAATAATATTTTCCTGTCACCTAAAATATAGAAATGTGTTTCTGTTGCTTTATTCGCATTGTCATCTGCTCCTACGATTGCAGAAAACTGTGTCGCATTTCCATCTAGTTGAAAAACCATTAGTCCTATTTGACTTATTCCAAGTCCTCTACTATATTTTACACCGCCTAATTGAATTGGCTCACCGCTAGCACTAGCTTTCGTTGATACCCCAGGAATACCATCTGAGAATGCGGGAATGTCTAAATCATCCAACCAAATTTGATTTGTTTTTTGCGCTTGACTAGTTAAACTTGCTACTAAAAAAAATAATCCGATTAAAAATCTCCTTTTCATAAATTAATTTTTTGCTTTTGCTGCAACCATTTTTAAAACATTCATATCATTCCATTCCTGCGTATGTCCCGCCATTGGCGTAAAACTTATCTTTGCATCTGAGACTGGATTGGTTGTGCTATCTAAAAATTTTTTAAAATAGCGCGTGGATACATTGGAGTACAATCCATCCATATCGCCTGTCCATATCCAAATTTTACCTTGCAATTTTGGTCCCAAAGTTGCCCAATTTTTTTCAACCACTTTTTTCAAATCATATTTCTCCCATTGTTTTGCAATTGCATGATCAATCACCCCTGTTTTGGGATCAAACATTAAAGAAGGTAAACCATCTTCTGCTTTGGGTCCAAATACAGCATTATAAGCACCAAACTGTCCTCCCGAAACACGATAATCACCGGTTCTACTATTGGTGTTTTCATTATTAATCCAATCCTTCATGGATAAAGTTGGCTCTCCATTGGTAGTGCGCCTGCCTGGCTGTAAATAACCAAACTTGTTGTAAAAAATAGTGCTGTCATGATAGATGTCAATTAAGCCATAATGTTCAAACTCCAGTGGATCTGGACTATATGACCAAGTGCCATCAAAAAAATCTGGATAAAATATTTGCAGTCCCATCGCAACCCATCCCCCAGTAGAAGCGCCTACCACATACCTTTTTTTAGATACAGGATTATATTGCACCAACTTTTCTATCGCAGGGATTAATTCTTCCGTAAGCGCTTTTCCACAAGGGCCATTGTTTTCTGAGTCCATTTGGTAAGTATCACCAAATGGTCCTTGAGAATCTAAAAAAACATAAATTACTTGTGGCGCCTCTGCTGAAAACCACCAATCTGCAAATTCCTTTCTGTTCACCAAATTATTAATAGCAGTATATCTTCCATTTAATCCAGGTACACGATAACAAATTGGATAATTTTTTGTGGGGTTTGTAAAATAACCTGATGGTAAAAGTATCGACGCTTTAATTTGTCGAGGAGTACCAAAAAAATCAGACAAATACTTGCTTGTAAGGGTTACCGCTTTAACATGCGGATGATTGATTATACTATTTGCAGGTATTATTGATTTTAAAGTAAGCTGCACATTTGCATTATTAGTCAATAAAAAGGAATCAACATTACTGTATAAGTTACCTTCCACATTTTCATTGCCATCTGATTCATTCTGCTTGTAAACAACTTGAATAAAATATTTTTGACCATAGTGCCCTACTAACTTTTTTGCCCCATTCATTAAAACATTTTTACTTTTTGTGTTAATGATCAATGGTTTATTTGAGTCCCAAACTTCTGGGGTATATCCAATGGTAACTTCTGAATTACTGCGCGGCTCTTTATCGATTTGAGAAGTTAAATGAAATAATAAACGCCCCCCTTTCTTAAATGTTTTTTTTACAACATCGGATACCGATACTTTTACCTTAATATTAAAATTATCCTGCGCAGATAATTGTATACAACATAATAATAGTAAAATTATAAGTGGGTAATTTTTAAACCGAAAAAGTGATTTTGCCATTTTTATTTAATTACTCTAAAATATTTACCTTCTTATTAGCTGGGGTTCTTTGAATTTTTTCAAGTAGCTCCGTTAATTCTTTCACCTTTTCTGGATATTGATTATAGACATTGTGCTGTTCACTGATATCGGTTGCCAAATTGTATAACTGACCCATCGGCTCCCCTGGTTTTGGCTTAATTTCAACGGGTGCTGAAAAACCACCCGACCCTAATTTTGTAATTAATTTCCAATTGTCTTTTTTGATATTAAAATATCCTTTTGATGAGATATTGATAATTGCAGGCTGATTTTTTACAATGGTTGCTTTTCCTGTTAAAATAGGAAGTATTGAATAACTATCTGCTGTATTAAATTCAGGCGCTGTGTTACCAATTAACTCCGCGCAAGTAGCCATTAAATTTGCTAAAGTAGTTGGCGCATTGCTCACAGTACCTGCTTTCACTTTACCAGGATAGCTTACTATAAATGGTACCCGATGCCCACCTTCAAAAGCATCCCCTTTCATTCCCCTGAATTCACCCGCTGATTTGTGATTAAATTCAGCTACAAAATTTTCTCTCCAATAAGGTCCATTATCGCTAGCGAATATAACTAAGGTATTCTTGGACATCCCTAAACTATCAAGCACTTTCAAAATTGAACCCACTGCATCATCTACCATCATTACATAATCTCCATATTCTCCTGCTTTGGATTTGCCTTTGTATTTATCTGTCGGCATCCATGGCGTATGTGGTGCTGGCATTGGGAAATATAAAAAATAAGGGTTTTTTGATTTTTCTTGCTTCTGTATAAACGAAATCGCTTTATTGGTAAACGTAGGTAATACATTTACAAAATCAAAAGAAGGCGACATTAAACCTGGTCTCCAAAATGGGCCAGTATAGCCTGATTCTAATTTATTACCGGGCGTAAATCCTGTAGGCAATTCTGTTAATTGATCATTCTCCAAATAACAATAAGGTGGCATATCCAATGATGCAGGTAAAATATAGGAATAATCAAAACCTTGTGACAAAGGCCCTGCAGTTGGAGCTTTATCAAAATTGATTTGATTGGGATTCATTTCATCTCTGATGCCATACATGTTATCCTTGTTATAGCTTGGGTTAATGGAATCCTTAAAAGCTTCTTTCAAAACCCAATCTACCCCCAAATGCCATTTACCTACTACACCAGTTTGGTAGTTTTTTGTTTTTAATAAATTGGCAATGGTTTGCTGTTGTGGATTAATCAAAGTTCTACTATACCCTCTTAACACCCCAATGGGTAAACGACTACGCCAAGGATAAGATCCAGTCATAATGGAATAACGAGAGGGAGTGCAAACTGAGGAAGTGGTATGCGCATCGGTAAACCTCATTCCTTGTGCAGCTAATTTATCAATATTAGGCGTATTAATTTTACTTTCTGGATTGTTCACAAATACATCTCCATAGCCTAAATCATCTGCTAAAATATAAACAATATTAGGCAGGCTTGATTTATTTTGCGCATTGATTTTAACAACGAACAAACAAATAACAAAAACAACAGCTCCAATTTTTCGAAGTTGTTTTAAAAATATTTTTTTATTGCTCATATTAAAAATTTAGATGTAACAAATTCATTTTATTTTTTTTGAAGCGTGGAAACAGGTGCATTTAAAGTTTCAATCCCCCATTTTGTATTCGGAGTTGCGCCCATATTTATTTCCAACAAACCCCCTTTAATTAAATCATCATGCATGATCCATGGCATGTTAAATGATTTTCCGTTCATCTGTGTTGACTGAATGTAAACGTTATTAGGCCCATTATTTTTTGTTTGAATGGTTACTTTTTTTCCTGGGTAATATTTTGGATTTAATTGTATCGTGACTTTATCAAACAACGGACTGGTCATTTCGTAGAATGGCTTTGCAGAAGTACCCCCATCAGTGGAGAATAATCCTATTTTTAATAAAACAGCCAAAGAACCCATTAGTCCTTGATCCTCATCCCCACTGTATCCTTTTTGTGGTGAAATACCAGCATACACAGAATCAATTAATTGTCTGGTCCAGTATTGTGTTAACCAAGGCTTACCTGCATAGTTGAATAAGAAAGGTGTTTGCATACATGGTTGATTGCCATAATTTATATAAACGCGTCTGATTAATTTTTGATCGACTGGATTTTCAGATTTACCTGAAACAAAATTATGAACACGGGCTTTGGTAAAGGATTCATTAAGCTTGGTTGTAAATGCATCGTTTCCACCCATTAAATTAATTAAACCAGGAACATCGTGAGGCACAAACCAAGTGTATTGCGCCGCGTTACCTTCCACCCAACCTTTTTCATAATCTAAAATATCAATCGGCTGATTCCATTCTCCTTTTTTATTTTTAGACCACATCCAACCAATTTCTTTATTAAATAAATTTTTATAGTTGTTAGCACGCAAACTAAATAAATCATAATCCTCTTTTTTATTCAATACTTTAGCCATTTGTGCTAATGCATAATCCTGATAGGCATACTCCAATGTTTGCGCAGCACCATCTTGGTGAAATCCATATTTAATAGGTGTTAATGGAAAAGGTACATACCCTAGCGCCATATATTCTTCAATGCCCCCTCCTTTAAATGTGTTGTGCTCATATCCTGCTTTACTCATCATTCCTCCAGGAAAATGATCTTTACGTATACCTTCATATGCCTTATTAATATCAAACCCTTTAATTCCTTTTAAATAAGCACTGGTGATAAACGGAGTTGTAGCAGCCCCTGTCATTACATAAGTATAATTACCCCCAGATGGCCCTCTTGGTACTAAACCTCCATCATCATACATCTGTAACATACAGTTAATAAATTCCTCTGTGATTTCAGGATATACCAAATGCCAAAGTGTATTTAATGACCATTGCGCTCCCCAGAAGGAATCAGAATTATACATGTTAAATTTAGGTTTACCATTGGCATCTAATTTAACTTGTTTTTTCAATGGAGCAACTCCCGTATTATCAATATAAGTACCACTTACATCACTTACAATGCGTCTACCTTGTAATGCATGAAATAAATCCGTATAAAATCGTTGTTGTTGTACTTTAGTACCCCCTTCCACATCAATCCTACCCAACATCACATCCCAATTTTGTGCAGATTGTTTTACAATTTCATCAAAATTCCAAGCAGGTAATTCTGACTTTAAATTATTTTGTGCTTCTGCAACACTAACATATGAGATAGCTACTTTCATTAATCTCTTTTCTCCTTGGGTGGTATTAAACTTAACAAACACCCCAGTTTTTTCACCCTCTAAGGAACTTAGGGAAGGTATAACCACTCCCTTTCTCCAACCGCCAAATGTGGTAAATGGTTTATCAAATTCTGCAACAAAATAAACGGTAATCGGTTTTGGTCGACGAATGGTTGCAGCCATGGTCACTTCTCCTTCAATGCGATGATCATTCGCTTTATTTACTTTACTTGATTGTGTTTCGGAAGAACCTAATACTGTTGTAAAATCAAATATGATATAACTGTCATCCGATTTTGGATAAGTATATCTATGAAAACCTACCCGGTTTGTTGAAGTTAATTCTGCAGTGATTGCATAATCTTTTAGCACCACTTTGTGATAACCTGCTTTAGCAACTTCATCCGCATGCGTATAACTTGACCCATAGGTATCAGGTCCTAAATGCCCTTTAAATATTCCAGTGGTGGGTAAAACAGGAATTCCTGACATTTCCCAACAATGTATATGACTAAAACATCTAATGGTATCCTCATTATAGCGATAGCCGGTATTCCAAGTTCCTCTTAAGTTCATATCAGGACTCAGATTGACCATACCAAATGGCCTAGTAGCGGAATTGAAGTAAAAAAACCTTGAGTTAGCTGCATCCACCAATGGCGCAACCAAACTAGATTTCGCTACAACACTAGCGCTATTTTTTTGCGCAGAGGCGAATAAAAACTGAAATAATACAATTACTAAAAGGAGATTTGATTTTTTGATGGACATAAAGTAAAATTTAACGCGTTAGTTCAAATAAATATAAAAAAAATGCTCCAAAATGGCGCAAAAAAAAGAAAGGATTTGCTCATGTTTTAAATAAAACGATGTGCAAATCCTTCCTATAAATTTACCCTAAATTAATAACCAGGATTCTGTTCTATTTTAGGATTAGTAACATCGATCATTCCTTGAGGGATTGGTCTCAAGTAATGCATTGCTTTTATTTGAGCAGTACCACCTAATCCATATTTAGTCCAAGGATTGTACTTAGTACCACGAGAAATTAAAGTTTGTGTACGCTTTAAATCATTCCAACGGAATGACTCGCCCAAAAATTCTCTTGCTGATTCATCTAAAATCATATCAATTGAAATAGTTGCAGGCGTTGCTCTATAGGAAACCACATTTGTAGGTACATCCCTAGCATCATCCGCTTTTGCAGCACGCGCAGGTGCTTTACCCGCATTCGAAGCCAACGCACGATCCAATACTATATTATAATAAACATCGGCAGTTCCTAATTTTGCACCTGTTGCACCTTTAACGATTGCTTCTGCAGCCATTAAATATAATTCAGCAGAACGGAATAAAGGCTCATTCCAAGTTCCCCAACCATCAGATGTAGGAAGCCCAGGTTGGAAAAATTTCCAAATCATCGGCTTACCCCAGAACATATTGTCGTTTACACCAGTAGTTGCATTAATTGGCGCATATCCTTCCATTTCATCATGATTCGTTACATGGTACTTTTTAGTTCCCCCAGCCACATTCTGTCCACGCTCACTAGCAGATAAAACTGGATCATTCCAAGCCCTGATTACAGCAGTGGTATCTCCTTTAACAAAATTCAAAGTTGTATTTGATGAATAGGTATTGTTCTTTAAAGAAATAGCTGCAGAAGTAGTTGCATAAGAAACACTGTTATAAGTTCCTTCATAACGCGCATCTAATTTTGGATCAAACAAACGATAAGCAGCCCAAGTAACGATATGTACATTTTTCATTACGCTATAAGGTGCAGCCGCACCAGCAATTTGTGCAATTCCTGAAGGTCCGCCACCCATTTGACTGTGAATATTATTACCTTGAATACCAGTTGCAGCATCAAAGTTTAAATCGCCTTTATAAAAAGCAGGATTTTCATATTGAACAGCAAAAATAACTTCCTTACTTGCATTTGCAGGAACCACTGAGCTCGCTAATGTTGTGGTTTCCAAATTCACATTTTTATTATGAATAGGGAATAAAGTATTCCAATCTTTTTCCATAGGATATAAATTGGAAGTGATTAAAGCATCACAAAGCGCTAATGATTTTGTAAAATCAGCATCAGATCCACCTAAAGAATTATTGAAATTCCAACCTCTTGTCAAGTAAACTTTTGCTTGTAAAAATTGTGCAGCTCCTTTGCTAGCTCTACCTCTTTCACTTGGCGTTACTGGTAAAACTGCAATCGCCTCATCTAAATCCTAGATCGGAAGAGCACACGTCTGAACTCCAGTCACCTTGTACTATCTCGT
>CALLKA010000036.1 GCA_938008665.1 uncultured Bacteroidota bacterium | reverse complement strand
TCTTCCGATCTATCCTTGACAGGAAGTATGGGCTGAACACCTAGGGAAATAACCGCACCAGATTTACTAAATGTAATTTTACGATCTCCGCCTATTGTGTATTGTTTCGGAATTTGATCATGGTTTCGATTTATAACAAAATGTGCCGAATCCAATTCGTGGTTATAATATGCAAGCGTATAGTTTTTTTGTAATGCTTTGTCGGCACTGTCTCGCTCAACTAAATAAGCCAATTGCTTTCCTTGTTCATCCCAAGTAAAATTAGTTGCTGTATAAAAATGGCTATTTAAAGTAATGGTATTGGTATCAGCTATCGAACTCAAAAATATTTTAGCTTCTCTTAGTTTGGTTTTAACTTGATACATCATTACGCCTTCCCCTTTCGGATGAATTAAATATTGAGAGATATTATTAAATACCCTTTCTTGACCTGAATTTAAATCTCTTAAATAAAGAACTGCCCCCTCCTTGTTAAGGTCCCCTTTTGTTTCTTTTAAATAAGCAATTAAGCCATTACCAAATTGAGGCAGTTGAAAACTTTTTACTGCTGGAATTTTAGTAATATTACCATTCGCTATTGTTACAATGACCAAACTATCTTTGGTCATATCATCAGGTTTTTTTTTATCAATTTTCGCTTTCCTAGTTTCATTGAAACTGGGTTTAATTTTTGCGATTAAATAATTCCCATCTTCCGTAAAAACAGGTTGTGCGCCTCTTGGAATACTGATTTCTATTTTTGAGGCAATATTTTTTACAATCAATACCCCATCCCCTTCCTGAGGGTTAATAGTATAACAAATAAACTGACCTTGTGGTTGCCAAATAGCTTCACGGATGGATTCCCATTGATCATATACTGAATGATCCAACGCTAATTTTTGGGAAAACGAAAAAATTGAAATAACTAATGAAAAAATAGTAAAAAGTTGCTTCATATTATATTATTTGAATTTCTAAGATACATCAACATTTTGGCAAAATAATTGTTATAAATTTACATCCTCATTATTTTTAATATGAAATTCAGATTACTGTTCATTTTGCCCACTTTTTTAGCAATTTTTGCACAAGCCCAAACTACCGGAAAGCTTTCAGGATGGGTCCTAGATAAAAATACCCAAAAACCTATTGCTGGGGTCAATGTAAAACTGATCAACACCAATTTTGGGACAGTAACTGATTCATTGGGTAAATACCAATTTAAAAGCATCCCCACTGGTCAGTACCAAGTAAGTTTTACTTCATTAGGTACTTTGCCTTATAGTTTATTTAATGTGGTTATCACTGTTGGAAATGAAACCAATAATACCATTGAATTACTTCCTGCAGATAATGTTTTAAAAGAAGTGCAAGTAAGCACTACCCGAAAAACAGTGCGAACTGCTACCCTAGAAACCCCGTTAAGTGTTCAAAAATTAACTGCGGAAGAAATTAAATCAAATCCAGGAGGTAATTTTGACATATCCAAAGTTGTACAGGCATTACCAGGGGTTACAGGTTCAGCAAGTACCGGCGCCGGATTTAGAAATGATATTATTGTAAGAGGTGGCGCACCCAATGAAAACGTGTTTTACTTAGACGGCGTTGAAATTCCAGTAATCAATCACTTTAGCACCCAAGGAAGTGCAGGTGGCCCACAAGGTATTTTGAATGTATCATTTATAGATGAAGTCAAACTTTCCTCATCGGCATTTGATGCCAAATTTGACAATGCTTTATCATCTGTATTTGAATTCAAACAAAAAAGAGGTAACGCTGATAAATTACAAGGAAATGTGAGATTAGGCGCTACTGAATTTGCGACTACTTTAGATGGCCCTTTATCCAAATCAGGCAAAACAACTTTTTTAGCTTCCGTGAGAAGAAGTTATTTACAATTCTTGTTCGAAGTCATTGACTTACCAATTCGACCTAACTTTTGGGATTTTCAATATAAAGTCACACATGTGATTGACCCAAAAACCACTTTGACATTTTTAGGGGTAGGTGCAATTGACGATTTTAAATTTGCTGCACCAAAAAACGCCACACCTGAAAAAATTTATGCATTAAAAGCTGGCCCTTCCATTAACCAATGGAGCTATACTGTAGGTGCCTCATTAAAAAAATTAGTAAACAAAGGCTTTTGGAATTTAGCTATAAGCCGGAACCACCTTAACAACCTTAGCGAAAGATATGAGAATAATTTAGAACCAATTCAAAGTGAAAAAACCTTTGATTACACCTCCAATGAAATTGGAAATACAGTAAGATGGGATATGACTAAAAGTTTATTAGGATTAAAATGGACTGCAGGTGTGAATATTCAAAATGTGGGTTATGACAATAGCACCAATCAATTATTAAAATACACCGCAAATAATACCTTAGGGCCAACACCCGCAGCTATACAAATTAAATATAGCTCAAATTTCAACTACAATAAATATGGCGCATTTTTCCAATTAGGAAAAAAAGCATTTAATAACCGATTAGGTATTAGTGCAGGAATTCGTACTGATGGAAATGATTTTACGACTGAAGGAACGCAATTGATGCAACAACTATCCCCTAGAGTTGGGTTAAGCTGGGTAGTATCAGATAAAGTGAATTGGAATTTTTCCATTGGCAATTATTATAAGTTAGCACCTAATACTGCTTTAGGTTTTAAGAATGCAGCTGGTGCTTATTTAAATCAAGACGCAGACTATATACAAAGCACGCATTATGTCACTGGCTTTGAATATATCCCATCCGAATCAACAAGATTTACTGCCGAAGTTTATTATAAGAAATATAAAAACGTACCAATTAGTGTAGAAAAAGGGACTAGCCTCTCCAACCTTGGTGCCGATTTTAATATATTAGGAAATGAGGATATTTCTACAAACGGATTAGGTAAAAGTTATGGCTTTGAATTATTCGCGCAACAAAAGTTAACCCAAAGAATGTTTGGTGTAGTTAGTTATAGCTTTTTTAGAAGCTCCTACACGAATAATCTAGGAAAATATATTGCAAGCTCCTGGGAAAATATACACTTACTGAGTTTGACTGGTGGTTATAAGTTGAATAGAAACTGGGAAATTGGAATAAAATACAGATACCAAGGTGGCGCACCATATACACCCTATGATATGAATGCCAGCAAACTAAATTTTGCCACCTTAGGGGTTGGAATATTAGATTATTCAAAATTAAATGCCAATAGGAATAAAGCGTTTCATTCAAGTGATTTGCGGATTGATAAAAAATATAATTACAAAAAAACAACATTGGATTTTTACATAGACATTACAAACTGGTATGGCGCTGCATCAGTAGCTCCCCCATTTTATGTTTTTTCAGCAGACGACAATGGTGTATTCAAAACAACTGATGGAAAAGCATTAAAAAAAGATGGTTCCAATGCAATTCCAGAATTATTTGACAATAATTCTGTTTTTATCACTCCTACGATTGGCTTTATATTAGAATTTTAAAATTGCGAACTGGCTTTATTTTGTTTTACTATTCTTAACATTTGAATGAGTACAGATAATGCTATTAAGCTAAGTCCAATGTAAAAACTTACGCCTAATTGCTTTTGTTCCTTAAACAAAACAAAAGCAAGGATAATACCATATACAGGTTCTAAATTTAAAGTAACATTTAAAGTAAAGGCACTAATATGTTTTAAGGACGATAGCATTAAATGATTCGCCCAAACAGTACATGCGAGTGCTAATACAATCAACCAAATCCAATCATTCCAATTGGGCAAAACAAATTGATTTTGATCAAGTCCAACTGATCCTAAAATAACTAAGGTTAAAAAAAACACACCCCCCATCATTTCATAAAATTGTATGGTGAAGGTGTCCACTTTATTGGTGACCCCTTTATTGATGACAGAAAATATAGAAGCCAATAGCGCTGAAAATAACCCAACGATTATTCCAGTTCTGAATTTGGTATCAAAGTGGAATATCAATAGTATCCCTATAAAACTAAGCGCCCCAATGAATAAATCATGCCACTTAATTTTTATTTTTTTAGCCAATGGTTCAATTAGTGAAGTAAACATGCTTGTACTAGAAAAACAAACGAGTGCAATAGACACATTGGCTAATTTGATACTTCCATAAAAGCAAACCCAATGAAGGGCAATTATGGCGCCAATGCCAATTAATTTAAATTTTGTAGTAAATTTATAATGATGCTTTTGCTGTGTAAAAAAATAAATAATTAATAAAACAAAAGAAGCAAGCAACATTCTATAAAAAACCAACATCAATCCATTTAACTGAATTAAAAATCCCAAAGGACCTGTAAGACCTGCTAAAAAAACGAAAACATGTAATTGAAGTAAAGCCTTTTTAAAAGTTGACACGAATGCGCTTTATTATTTTGATGAATTTACCAGTACTGGATTGCCATTGCATATTCAAAACGCCAAAAATGGCTTCTTTTATAATACCCTTGGTCATTTTACTAGCCCCTATTTTTCGATCCACAAAATTGATGGGCACTTCCTTGATGATAAATCCTAATTTCCACGCTGCAAACTTCATCTCAATTTGAAATGCGTAGCCTATAAAATTGATGGTACTTAGATTAATGGCATCTAACACTTTTCGTTTATAACAAACAAAACCAGCCGTTGGATCCTTGACCGGAATCCCAGTAATTAACCTGGTATAAGCAGATCCGCCAATGGAATAAATTTGACGGTCTAATGGCCAGTTTTCTGTACTTCCCCCTTTAACGTATCTGCTTCCTACAGCAACATCTGCACCATTGATACAAGCCTCTGCTAACCTATCTAAATCATTGGGACTATGTGAGAAATCGGCATCCATTTCAAATATTAAATCATAATCACGTTTTAAAGCCCATAAAAATCCATGAATATAGGCAGTCCCTAGACCTAATTTACCCGCTCTTTTTTCAATAAAAATGCGACCAATATGTTTTGGAATTAACCCTTCTACTATTTGAGCAGTCCCATCTGGAGATCCATCATCAATCACCAATACATCATATTCAGCTGCAAATCCTACAACGGTTTCAATAATAGAAGTGATATTCTCCTTTTCATTGTAAGTGGGTATGATGACTAATTTTTTCAAATCGGGGGTATGGATATTGTAAGTAATTATTTTTTTAAAATACTGCGGTTAAGTATTTCCGTAAGCTTTTGTTTGGTATGTAAAGCAAAGTCCCCCTTCATCATCCAATCATAATATTGGGGCTCGTCTTTAAGCACCTGGACTACGGATTTACCTTTGTGCTTACCGAAATTAAATATTTCTATCCCATTTTCCATAATAAATCGACCCGCAAAGTCAACAATTTGGTCTTCACCAGTGAATTTAACAATACTTTCTACGGTATTTCCAATATTTGCATACTTTTCTACTTGTGCTTCTAGTACTTCCCAGGTGGCCATGGCATCCGCTTCGGCAGTATGTGCATCCTCCAAATTCTTATTACAATAAAACTTATAAGCAGCAGTAAGGGTACGTTGTTCCATTTTATGAAATACCTTCTGAACATCCAATAATTGTCTACTTTCCATATCTGCTGAAATACCCGCTCTTAAAAACTCCTCATTTAACATGGGTATATCAAATCGATTACTATTATAGCCACCCAAATCAGCCCCCTCTATGAATTGCTTAATTTCATTGGCAATTTGTTTAAAACTAGGAGCATCCTTGACCATTTCATCAGATATACCATGAATGGCAGTGACTTGTTCCGGTATATGCATTTCAGGATTAACCAATTTACGTTTTACTTGCTTAGTACCATCTGGCATAATTTTCACAAGTGCTATTTCCACTATTTTATCAAGGCTCACATTGATGCCTGTAGTTTCAAGATCAATAAAAACAATCGGCTTGGATAATTGTAAATTCATATTAGTTATTATAGCTCAAAGTTAATTAAACTAATGCTGTAAATAGGGGTAAAAATGCAATAATATAACTGACGGAAATTAAGTAAATTTGTGCTGCAAAACTCATAATTATCATGAACTGGATCCCATTAACCGACCTAAATCAACTGGAAACAATAAAAGATTTATCCTTTTCTACACCACAAGTCATACTTAAACATAGCACCACCTGCAGCATAAGCAAAATGGCTTTGGCAAGAATGGAAAGATCAGCAGCGCCTGAGTCCATACAATTCTACTATTTAGACTTGTTGAATTACAGACCGATTTCCAATGCGATTGCTGAAAAATTTAGTGTATACCATGAATCCCCACAGATTTTATTAATCAAAAATGGCGAATGCACTTATGATGAAAGCCATGGTGGTATTCAAATGGAAGAAATTGTTGAACAAGCAGCGAACTAAAAAACTAGCAACTTTCAATCACCATTGCACTAGCGCCTCCACCCCCATTACAGATAGCCGCTGCACCATATTGCGCTTTATTTTTTTGTAAAATATGAATTAGCGTAACTAATATGCGCGCACCACTACATCCTAATGGATGACCTAAGGATACTGCACCTCCATGCACATTCACTTTAGTTGGATCAATTTTTAATAAGGAAGTATTCACTAACCCTACTACTGAAAAAGCTTCATTAAATTCAAAATAAGAAATTGCCTCTTTTTCAATACCTGCTTTCGCCAATGCTTTTGGCAAAGCCAAGGCAGGAGTCGTGGTAAACAATCGAGGGTCTTGTTCCGCATCAGCGAACCCTTTAATAATTGCAATTGGTTTTAATCCCAACTCATTTGCTTTCTTTTTGCTCATCAACAACAATGCAGCTGCTCCATCATTCATAGTAGAAGCATTGGCTGCAGTCACTGTACCCTCTTTATTAAATGCAGGATTTAATTGCGCAATTTTATCAAAATTTACTTTATACGGTTCTTCGTCTTTATCTATAATAACAACATCCCCCTTTTTTTGCGGGATGACGACTGGGATTATTTCCTGCTTAAATAAACCTTGCTCCGATGCTGTTTGTGATTTTTTATAACTTTGAATCGCAAAATTATCTTGTTCCTCTCTTGATATTTTATTATCCTTCGCGCAACTATCTGCAAAATTACCCATGGCTATATTGTCATACACATCAGTTAATCCATCTTTTGCTAAGCCATCCAACAAACTTACATCCCCATACTTGTTGCCCCATCTTTGTTGCATATTATAAAAAGGGACATTGCTCATACTTTCCATGCCACCTGCAATAATCACATCCGCATCACCTAACATAATATTTTGTGCAGCAATAGCTACTGATTTCATCCCACTTGCACAAACCTTATTAATTGTAGTACAAATCACTTTATTAGGAAGTTCCGCTTTAATAGCAGCTTGTCGGGTTGGCGCTTGACCAAGGCCCGCTTGTATCACACAACCCATAATCACTTCGTCAATAATTTGCGGATTTACACCCGACTTTTCTAATGAACCTTTAATGGCAATAGCCCCTAATTCAGTAGCACTTAAACTACGCAAGCTACCACCAAAGGAACCAATGGGTGTTCTCACAGCCGATATGATATAAACTTCGTTATGCATGCTTGTAATAATTTATAAATAAATTAAAATCTATTCTGCGATCTCATCTACCACTGGTGCATCAGGTGCTACTTCCACTTCCGGCAATAACCGGATTCCTTCCGCTTCAATAGTGATTCTTTTGCTTTTGTACAAAATGCCCACATTCATTTTAAATGCCTTTTTACTCATACCAAAAAAAGCATAAATCTCATCAGGATTTGATTTGTCATGATAAGGTAAAAAATTACCGTGTGATTTTAACAATCTAACAATCGTTGATTTATCATCATCTAATTTTTCTACGCCTTGCTTACCAATGCCAATATCTAACTTATTACCTTCTCTTATTTTTTTAACAAATGCTTCTTGAATAAATTGTCCAATATGCAAATGTGTAAAAACTTCATTTTTATATACCAACCCTTGGTGCACTTGATTCACGATCACCACATAACCCAAATCAGATTCACGATATACTTGCACACTCACTTTTTCACCTTCTTTAACCGTTAAATTGTCATTACTAAGTTGGTTGTCAATTTTTTCAGTAGCAGCAACACGACCTGTTTGTTTGTCAATGTACAATTTAACTAAATACTTGCCTCCCAAACGCATACTTGAAAGCTGCTGTGAAACGGGTACAAATAAATCCTTCATTAATCCCCAATCCATAAACACCCCTTGCTTGGTTACATCCACTACCTTTAAAGCAGCAATTTCGCCTACTACTGCAAAAGGTTCCTGAGTAGTCGCTACTAAGCGATTATCAGAATCATGGTAGATAAAAACACTAATGGTATCTCCAATTTGTAACCCCGAAGGCACAAATCTTTTTGGAAGTAATATTCCTTCTTCACCATCATCCATATAAAATCCAAAGTCAACCTTTCGGTCCACGCGTAGGAGATTAAATTGACCTACATTAACAGTTGACATAAGTTTATATTTAAAATATTAAAATAATTCAGGTTGCTGCTCATCCGTTTTACTACCGTCTTTTTTCTCCCATTCCATTTCTACCGACTTCGAAAAATCAACCAATTTAGTCCCAATGGCTTTCCAACCCATTATATCCACCATTTTGTTCACTTTAAATTTGGCTTTTCTTACTTGTGCCCCTCTTCCAGTATGAACTACTAATATCGGATCCTCTGCAGTAGTAATCGTTTCCAAATAATTCCCATTTCCTTCCTTGATAAAAGTAAATGGTGTTTTTAAAGTAGTAGTTTCTATTTTAAACCTTTTGATATTGAACTGCAATTTTTCTTTGTCAAGATATACTGCAGTAATGATCTTTTCAGGATTAAACTTTTCAATGAACACTACTTTTTCAGGATCAAAACGCTGGGTTGGCTCTGTATCCGTTACCTCGTAATTACCATCACTGGTTACCACCAATACCTTTTCTTCCTCAAAGGTACCTAAATAAATACCCTTTTCCTCAGTATTAAAACGACCAAACTTGTCATCAAACCATAATTTGCGACCCATAAGGGTGCTTTTGCCAGCTTCCTTCAATTTTACCGACTTGATGGGATACTTGGTTATTTGATTCCCCACACTACTTCGGCCCTTCACTTCCAATTCATCAAAATAAAATTCAAGTTCTTTAATACGAGCGGTACAATTAGGACTTAAAATAATTTTTACCGATTCTGCTTCTCCATTTGCATTCACAGATAAATAATGAACTCTGGATTTATCTGCTGATTTGGTCAAAGGATATTCTTTGTCTCTTGTAATACCTGTCACGTTAAATCTTTTGGCATAACTAATTCCAGTTGCGCCATCTACATACATCATATTGTAAGTTGTTCGCTCATCGTTTTTCTGGAATACGGCTGCGTGTATAATATCCTTACCTATAAATACCTTATCGGATACTTTAACCACTTTCATAATACCGGACTTCGCAAATGCAATGATATCATCATAATCGGTACAATCACATAGGAATTCATCTTTCTTCAAGCTAGTACCCACAAAACCTTCGGCGCGATTAATATATAATTTGGTGTTGGCAATGGCAACATGCTTCACTTGTATAGTATCAAATTCTTTTATTTCTGTTTTACGTTCCTTACCCTTGCCATATTTTTTTAATAACCCCTCATAATAATTAACCGCATAATCGGTCAAATTTGCCAAGTTATTTTTTACTTCTTTAATCTCCTCCTCTATGCCTTTTATTTGAGCAATCAAATCATCAATGTCTAATTTATAAATACGACGAACGGGTTTGTCAGTTAGTTTTAATAAATCTGAACGCTCAATGGGTTTTTTAAACTTCTTTTTAAATGGGGTAAATGCATCATCAATCGCATCAATTACCTTGTCCCAGGTCATATGTTTTTTCTCTAATTCTTTGTATATTTTTTCTTCAAAAAATATTTTCTCCAAACTAGTGAAATGCCATTTATCTTCTAATTCTTTTAATAATATTTGCAATTCCGCTTGCAACAAACCTTTGGTATGATCAACGGAGTGCCTCAGCAAATCAGATGCACCAATAAATTGTGGTCGATTATTTACAATCACACACACATTGGGTGAAATACTAATTTCACAATCGGTAAAAGCATACAAAGCATCAATAGTTATATCAGGAGATATTCCGGTGGCCAAATCAATTTGAATTTCAACATCAGCAGCAGTAACATCGGTTACTTTTTTGATCTTTATTTTACCCTGATCATTGGCCTTGGTGATACTTTCCATTAATTGCGTAGTAGTTACGCTATAGGGTACATCCTTGATGAGTAATGTTTTTTTATCTAATTCCTCAATGGTTGCACGCACTCTAATTTTTCCTCCACGTTTTCCGTCATTGTAATTGGACGCATCCATTTTGCCCTTGGTTTGGAAATCGGGCAATAATTCAAATTTTTTGCCACGTAAATGCTTAATGGACGCTTCTATAATTTCACAAAAATTATGTGGTAATATTTTTGTAGACAATCCCACGGCAATACCATCAGCGCCCTGTGCTAATAACAAAGGAAACTTCATAGGTAAAGTAATAGGTTCTTGCTTACGTCCATCGTAACTTAAAGTCCAGGATGTGGTCTTAGGATTAAAGGCCACCTCTAATGCGAACTTGCTCAATCTTGCTTCAATATATCTAGCTGCAGCCGCATCATCACCAGTGCGCACATCACCCCAGTTACCTTGGGTATCAATTAATAAATCCTTTTGACCCAAATTCACCAATGCATCACCAATACTTGCATCACCATGAGGATGGTATTGCATGCTTTGACCAATGATGTTGGCCACTTTGTTAAAACGACCATCATCCATTTCCTTCATTGCATGTAAAATGCGTCGTTGTACAGGTTTTAATCCGTCTTCAATTGCAGGGACAGCACGTTCTAAAATAACATACGAAGCATAATCCAAAAACCAATTTTTATATTGGCCTTGAACACCCGATTCGTTTTCTGTAACCCTACTTAAATTTTTCTCTTTTGCCATATGATTTGATTTTAGAGACGGTAAGTATCTTCACTACCATCCGCTAAACTATTTAGTTCAATAAATACAATATCCGTTTGCGCAGTTACTTGATGCCAAATTCCTGCTGGAATTAATACGCGCGCAGGCGCAATTACTTCCACTTCTCCACTTTCTAATTCCGCATTTTCAATTCCGTTATTTTTAAAACCTTCCATTTCCTTCCAATGCAATATAAGTGACCCCTGAACGAGCAACATATCTTCTGGGTTTTTATTTGCCGAACCTCCTTTATGATAATGTTGTCCACTGATGGAGCCTTTATTACGATACACCAACAAAAACTCACCTGATCTATCCGTACTAAAATAATGCAAGGCACCACGCTCATCAACCGCCTTCACATCAATTTTAGTTATTTCTATTTTCATTACAACCAAGTTAATTTCAACCAATTTTTTTATTGCTCCTATTAAATATACTCCGCTTCCAACTTATTCCTCTACCACCACTGAACTTCCACCTGGCATTTGAACCACAATGTCCTTCCATCCCTTTTCCCAATTCCCAGTAAAAGTCAGTTTGCCTAATTCAGACAATGCCTTTAATCTTGAAACAATAAAAACATCTCCTGTTTTAATTTTCATTTTACTTAAAATGTGTGCTAATGCACTTGGTAATTTTTGCGCATTTTTAGTTAATAAGGATAAAATTTCTTTATCATAATAGCTAATGTCCATACTCGCCAATTTTTTACCGCCTTCTAAAAAACGAACAAACCCATTATCAATACATAATTTTTTCCATTCATCTGGATCCAATTCGAATTCGCTTAAAGTTATCGGTCTTGCTAATTTCTTAGCTTTTAAAAACTCGCTTGGTTGTATTTGACTTAAATTTGTTGGATAAAACAATTGTCCTTTTTCATTTAAAAAAGGTAAGTTATTCAAATACAAAACATGCACTTTCCCTTGCAATTCTTTCAATTGACTCATCAACCAATAATAACCGCAAACATCGTGTACGTTTTGCCCCATCCAAATCCAAACTTGTTCGTTTTCATCTTCCTGTAAATCCTGGATGAGTTGGTGCACCACTAACTTATCGTCAACAATATCATTTTGCTCCTCGTAGGGAGAATGTTTTAATAATTCCATCCACCAATCCCGCCTTGCTTGATAGCCTTCTGTTTCATAAATATCTGCAATAGGGCCTACCGCATAATCGTCTTTAATTTCAATTACTTTTCCTGCAAGGGATTCATCCATTTCAATAGCTGATTGCAAAATGGCCACATTGGCTGTTTCAAAAACTAAATGTATCATATTATATTAGTGTGTATTGGGCGTTATTAAATAATAAACACAGGTCGTAAAATAATTACGTAACCAGGGTATTGTTTTTATAAAGCCAAACTGAATTTTTGGTTTTAAATTAAATTTATATTCGTAAATCGGATTAATTAAATAATGTATGTTATGTAATATTTTATAGTTTGTTTGTTGCGCGAATTTTTCAAACTTTTCAATGGAAATACCCGTTTCCTTTATTTCCAATAAATCGGCCACTGGTTGTTTTGCAGTTGATAAAATAAACTTGTATAAAAAAGTAGGTAACAAATGATAATAAGGCAACTTGCTCAACAAAGAATTGGTACATAATTGCTGGTGTCCCCCAAAGGGCATTTGCCAAGGAGGGAAACCAAAATAGATCGCACCTCCAGGTTTTAAAAATTGCTGCATCCAACCCATCAACTTTTTTTGATCATGAATATGTTCAATTACATCCTTTAGCACAATGATATCAAACAAGGAAGGGAATTCAATAGCCGGATTTACTTGATAAATATCTTTAGAGATAAATTTAATTTTATTCGAATCAATATCTTCCTTTAACCATTCACGTGCATTCACTAATCTTGATTCATCTAATTCAACACCTACACCCAAACAACCTTTGTTTATAAATGCCTTAAGTACCCCGCCTTCGCCACATCCTATTTCAAGCACTTGCATTCCTGGTGTGATAGTTATTTTTTGTTCAATAAAAGGAATAACAAATTGTGCAGCGTTATTCACCTGCATGTCAAAATATTGTTTTCTATTTTTATGGAACTCAAACATAATGTTAGATCAAAGGGTTTAGTTGGTTTCGATAATATCTAAATCGGCACGTAAATTTTCGATAATAAACTCCTGTCTTTCTTGTGTATTTTTTCCCATGTAATATTCTAGCAAATGTTGAATATGATCACCCTGTTCTAAAATAACTGGATCTAATTTAATATCAGCATTGATGAACTTACCAAACTCCTCAGGACTAATCTCTCCCAATCCCTTAAACCTGGTAATCTCAGGCTTAGATCCTAATTCTTTTATTGCAGCTTGCTTTTCATTTTCATCATAGCAATAAATAGTTTTTTGCTTATTACGCACACGGAATAAAGGGGTTTCTAAAACAAATACATGCCCTTTTTTAACGAGGTCAGGGAAAAATTGTAAGAAGAAAGTAAGTATTAATAAACGAATGTGCATCCCATCCACATCGGCATCAGTAGCAATGACAATTTGATTGTAACGCAAACCTTCCAACCCTTCTTCAATATTTAAAGCATGTTGTAGCAAATTAAATTCCTCATTCTCATAAACCACTTTTTTTGTTAAGCCAAATGCATTCAAAGGCTTACCTCTTAAACTAAACACGGCTTGTGTATCCACATTACGTGATTTAGTAATACTACCACTTGCTGAATCTCCTTCCGTAATAAATAGTGTACTCCCTTTTTGTAAGGAAATAAACATCTCTTTATTTTTTACAGGCAAATCATCACTCAAATGAACACGACAATCTCTTAATTTTTTATTATGCAGATTCGCTTTTTTCGCACGCTCATTCGCCAATTTTTTAATCCCGGCTAATTCCTTACGCTCATGTTCATTTTGCTCAATCCGTTTTTTTAAAGCATCTGCGGTTGCTGGATTTCGATGCAGGAAATTATCTAACTCTTTTGCTAAAAATTCAGTGACAAAGTTTTTCATACTTGGGCCACCATCCGCCACATTTTGAGAACCCAACTTGGTTTTTGTTTGACTCTCGAAAACAGGTTCTTGTACACGAACTGAAACTGCTGCTACAATACTAGTTCTGATATCTGAAGCTTCATAATCCTTTTTATAATAATCACGAATCACTTTTACGTAGGCTTCCCTGAATGCTTGTTGGTGCGTTCCTCCTTGTGTAGTATACTGACCATTCACAAATGAAAATATATCCTCTCCGTAATCATTGTTATGCGATATAGCTACTTCAATATCATCTCCTTTTAAATGAACAATGGGATAACGTAATTCATCTGGGTTAGTTTTTCTTTCCAATAAATCCAACAACCCGTTTTTACTAACATATTTTTTATCATTGAAAATGATACTTAATCCGGCATTCAAATAACAATAGTTCCATAATTGTCCATCAATATATTCATGAATATAATGGTAGTTTTTAAACATGGTTGCATCGGGTGTAAATACCACTAATGTACCATTAGGCTCGGTCGTTTTAGTTTCTTTGGTTTCATTCACCAACACCCCTTTTTTAAAACTTGCCGATCTTTGTTTCCCTTCTCTAAATGCAGTCACTTCAAAATCTTCACTTAATGCATTCACTGCTTTAGTACCTACCCCATTCAAACCCACAGATTTTTGAAACGCTTTGCTATCGTATTTAGCTCCCGTATTTATCTTACTAACAACATCTACAATTTTTCCCAACGGAATACCACGGCCATAATCACGAATAGTCACTTGCTTTCCTTGTATTGAAATTTCAACCTGCTTGCCATAACCCATGGTATGTTCATCAATACAGTTGTCAATTACTTCTTTCATTAAAACATAAATACCATCATCAGGTGCTGATCCATCACCTAACTTTCCGATATACATACCAGGTCTTAATCGAATATGTTCCTTCCAATCTAATGACCGGATGGAATCTTCATTATATTCTACTGGAATTTTTGATTCTGCCATAATTATCAATGCTTTAGGGGCATAAAATGCCCATGTCTAACTGCAAATCTAATGAGCACGGCGGTTACCCCAATTTTACTTTTCACCAATTGGCCCTTTTATGTGGATAAAAGATTATTCGCTTATCTTTAACGCATCAAAACAGACCCAAAATACCCAATTGTTGATCTAGCATACATCAAAACCAAGGCAAATGAGCTGGTCTCTGAAAATGACCAATTTCAGGTCTTTTTAAGGGAAATTGATGGCAATCAGCTGGACAAGCTTGTATTATCCCTATCCGAGGCTATTTCTCCTAAAATTAGCTGCACGAGTTGTGGCAACTGCTGCAAAAGCTTAATGGTGAATATTGACGAGAACGAAGCGAACCGTCTTTCCGAACATTTGGGTCAAACAAGGGCCGATTTTGACGAAGCCTATATTTCAAAAGGGGAATCAGGACGTATGGTAATAAATTCAATCCCTTGTCACTTTTTGGTGGAAAATAGTTGCAGTGTGTATGAATATCGTTTTGCAGGTTGTAGGGAATTTCCAGCATTTCATGTGCCTGATTTCAATAAAAGATTATTTACCACCTACATGCATTATGATCGATGCCCCATTATTTTTAATGTGATTGAAACATTGAAAGAAGAACTTGGATTTGAAAAGTCAAAGTAATTAGCTATGCCAGTCAAATTTGGAATTGATGTTATAATTGCAAGTGCACCCAATTGGAAAACCAAACGCATTGGACTACTTACGAATGATGCAGCAAAAACAAATACAGGAGTTTTAAGCAGAAAGGCATTAATCGATGCTGGATACAATATCGTAAAACTGTTTTCACCGGAACATGGAATGACTGCATCGGGTGCAGATGGTGCAAAAATGTTGGATGGTATAGATGTATTAACCAATTTGCCTGTAATTAGTTTGTATGGCGAAAAGATGAAACCTACCAAACAGGATGTTGAAGATATTGACATACTCCTATTTGACATCCCAGATGCGGGTACAAGGTTTTATACTTTTTTATGGTCCATGACTTATTTTATTGAAACAGCAGCTGAAAATAATTTAAAAATAGTTTTATTAGATCGACCCAATCCATTAGGTGGCAATTTTGAATTATGCGAAGGCCCAATGCTACATGAATCCGTTGCAAGTTTCATAGGTCGATTTGATATACCAATCAAACACCAATGCACATTGGGGGAATTAGGAAAATATTTTAATGCCGCCCAAGGTTGGCATGCTGATTTGGAAGTAATCCATTGTGAAAATTGGAGAAGAAATGCAATGGCTACTGACTGGCATTTGCTATGGGTAAAAACATCCCCTGCTTTGCAAAATGTAGAAGCATGTATGCTATATCCTGGATTATGTTTTTTTGAGGCGACGAACGTTTCAGTCGGACGCGGAACCAAATATTCATTTGAATGGATTGGCGCTTCCTGGCTTAATTTACCAGCCATTGCGATGGTTTGGCAAAATTTACTTAGAGAAGAAATAAAAATTGAAACAACCCCATTAAGCATATTACAATCGAATGGTGAAATTCAGGAAACAAAGGGTATAAGGATTAAAATTATTGACCCTAGTCAATATAGATCAGTCATGACAGGATTGTTACTTTTAAAGCTCATTAAGGACTTGCATCCACAAGATTTTAAATGGCAACCCTATCCAACACAAGCCAACCCCAGTGGCGAGAACCATTTATCATTATTATTGGGCATTCCTAATGCGCAACAATTATTTGATCAACCATTACAAGTGTGGTTACAACATATTACCAAATTGATTAGAGTTACTTATTGGGAAAAAGAAATTAGCCCCTATTTGATTTATCAGTAATTTTATAATACAACCAACTCCTGCATGCGAATAAAATTAAAAATAGCCAACAAACATATTTGGAACCTTATATTAGGTCTGTGCTTTTTATTTATCATGTCATTGTCAAGAATTGCTACGGGCCTTGTTTTTAAAGCACCCGCTTCAGAAACGGGTTCAAATATGGAAGCATTTTTCTTGGGATTTAGATATGATTTAAGATATGTGAGTATTATTATGATGGTTGTTTTTATTTTAGGCTTGTTCAAAAAAACGAACCCATTTTCGAGTAATCAAGATCGGAAGAGCAC
>CALLKA010000035.1 GCA_938008665.1 uncultured Bacteroidota bacterium | reverse complement strand
AGTGGCGACCTTAAAAGTTTTAGAGTTAAAGATACTTGTTATTTTATTTTTTATTTCATTTTTATTCATATATTTTTTTATGCTATTAATAATTTATTTTTCATATTTATTATGGTCGATGTCTTTTTATTCTAGTCGTAATTTACAAAAAATATTATTATGAAAAAATTCTATTGTATTGCGACACCTATTAAATATTTATCTTAAATTTAAAATAAAAATTATGAAGCGTTTCTTAATTACGACAGCTTTGCTGGTTGGCATCAATTGCCTAACAATCAGCCAATCATTTGGACAAGTGAATACCACACAACCAGTTTCCACGATTGTGAATGATAAATACACCAAAGATGTAAGCACTGAAAGAGGCATTGTAACTGCACTTTATGATGTAATATCTGGAGAATCTGGTGAAGTTCGAGATTGGGAAAGATTCAGATATCTATTTGGAAAGGACGCTTTATTAATTCCTACAAATAAAAATAATACTGGGGTATACGGCTATAGGACTATGACTCCTGAAGATTATATAACGATGTTTAGCACACGCGTAAAAACGGGTTTCTTTGAAAAAGAATTAAAGTATGAGGTGGTGTCATTTGGAACCGTCGCACACGTTTTTAGTACCTACGAAACTCGGGAAACAAAAAATGGACCTATCACCAATAAAGGGATTAATAGCATACAGCTATTCTATGATCAAAATAGATATTATATCGTAAATGTATTTTGGTGTGCAGAAAGCTTAGGTTTTACTTTACCCGCAGCTAGTTCAAAATAATTTATTTCTTTATAAAGGGTAATTTGATCACAGAAGGATATTGTTTAGAATGGTGAATTTTATTCTCCACTACTATACCTTTAGCTTCATTGTAGTTATTTCCGCCAGTATTAAGATTTCTATCAAATCTAGGAAAATTACTACTTGACACTTCGATCCGAATTTTATGACCTGCTGGAAAATAATTACTTGTCACCATCGGTGTTAAATCAACCTTATATACTTTATTCTTTTCCATGAAAACTTCTTTATCGTAACCATCTCTATAACGAAGACGCTGAATGGTTTCATCTAAATTATAAGCCTTCCCATCAGGATATACATCAATTAATTTAATAGTCACATCGGTATCTTGTCCAGTGGAAGAAACAAATAGTGTTGACTCTATAAAGCCTGTGATTTCAACTCCCTCAGATAATGCTTCTGAAGTGTATACTAAAATATCATTTCGTAATTCCATTTGTGATTGATCAAAGCTGCCACCTTGAACAGCATTACCAGTACAGCAAACATTACCTCCATAGGAACCAACTGGATTCATTGGGTCATACATGAATGCATCAGGAATATCTTTTGAAGGAGGCGTTAATAATAAAGCACCATCCCCATTGCGGGTATTGGCTTTGCCCGCACTAGCTAAAAAGAAATCTTTTATTTCGGTATTAGGCAAAGGAAAACTTTCAGCTTGTTGCCATTTGTTGGAGCCCATTGTATAGTAGCGTACTCGTGGTTGTTTTGCTTTAAAATCATTTTGATCTCCCTTCAATAACATATCAAACCAACCCCATGTTAGTTCATCGTAGTTTAATCTAGCATCACCCACACTACGTTCACCTACAATTGTATTTTCAGTGGCGCGCTTATAAGAGCAGTGTAAAACAGGAGCAATTACTAGGTATTGATTATCGGCTACATTTTTTGATTTAGCTGCATTACGCACATGATTAAATAAAGCAATATTTGGGGCAGATGAAACATCGTACCAGCTAACAAACCAATATGCAGGAACTTCCAATGACATATTATCATGATACAATCCGCCATTGAACCAAGCTGGATCGTTTGGTTTTCTTACAATCATTTTTTCGTAAATACCATCAGCACCTTGCGCATTTTTGATGATGTCTTGCACTGGTAAATGTTTTAAACCTAGTGCCCAATCTACTTTAGGCATTTCAGGTGCCATGTCATAAAACTTTTGAATACGCAGTAAGTCATTTTGTTGTATGCCTTTTGGTAAAACCGGGGCCATTTTATCGTGTTGTGTTCCATATAACCAAGAAGTAAATAACATTTGTTGCGCACCACCACGGTACCAGTTACCTTGTTCCATAAATTTACCTACGCGACCTACGCCTGCACCAAAACCTTGTGCCACCATCGCAGCCAAAGCAGGGTGGTTTTGAGAAGCAACCGCCATCTGCCATTCAGCAGTAGAAGAACAACCAATCAAACCAACTTTGCCGTTACTCCATTTTTGTTTACTCATCCATTCAAGCGCATCATATCCATCGGTAATGGGTGTTCCTAAAATATCCCACTCGCCTTCAGAGAAAAATCGGCCACGCTCGTTTTGTATAACATAAACATAACCTCTACTTACTGCTTGGTAAGCGTCTTCTAAAGAACGGGTAGTCATTTTTCCATCTACCCATGTATTAAAATTATATGGAGTTCGAGAAAACACAACTGGGTGTTTACCCTCACCCTTTGGTCGATAAATATCAGTCGCTAATCGAGTCCCATCCCGCATTGGCATCATAACTTTTTGATCAATCACTGCAATAGAATCAAGCTTTCGATAAATCGAGGCAGTGTCTTGGGCAATAAGGGGTTCTGCAATTAAAGTGCATGCAAAGAAGCCAATGGAGCATAATATTTTTTTCATGTTTTATACATTAGGTATGCTTCAATTTACAATTTTTTCTTTTACAATGTCCAAGTGAAATAAATATAAACTACCCCTTCACCTAGATTCGCCCCTGTTTTCCCTCTAAAAACTCAAAACCTGGTCCAAACTTGGCAGGGATTCATAGTATTTTCTTAAAACCTTTTCTTATCTGATTTATTTTTTCCTATTTTCAATTTTCTTTGTTGATCAGATCTAATTTAATGCTACATTAATTTAATAAAATATGCTTTTCTTAAAACCTATTTCAAACCTCAAGAATACCTTCGCCTTTTGGTTTATTTACTTCGTTATTTTGTTTCCAATAAATGCTTCTGCTCAAATAATTTCATCGTATGATGTGGTTATTTATGGAGGTACTTCTGCGGGTGTTTCTGCTGCCATCCAATGTTCTCGAATGGGAAAAAAAGTAATTTTAATTGAACCTACAAATCGAATTGGCGGGCTAACCACTGGAGGATTAGGCAAAACGGATATTGGGAACAAGCAAGCGATTGGAGGTGTTTCTCGTGAGTTTTATCAAAATATCAAAACATATTATCTAAAGTCTGAAAATTGGATTTGGGAAACAAGGGATGCCTATAAGGGTGTTGGTTACGATACTTTTAACGAGGATGCGATGTGGGCTTTTGAACCTTCCGTTGCTTTAAAAGTATTTCTTGAAATGGTTAAAAATGAATCTAATATTCATATTGTTTATAATCAAAGATTAAACCGAAAATCAGGTATAAAAAAGGAAAAGCAAGTTATAAAATCTATACAGATGGAAACGGGGCAAATCTACCAGGGTAAAATGTTTATGGATTGCACCTACGAAGGAGATTTGATGGCTGCCTCAGGCGTCAGCTATACCGTGGGCAGAGAATCAAATAGTCAGTATGGAGAATCTTTAAACGGGGTTCAAGCCAATAATTTTAATTTAACACTTCAAAAGAAATTATCCAGGAACGGAATTCATCATAATTTTATAGAAGGCGTGAGTCCTTACTTGGTTAAGGGAAATCCAAAGAGTGGATTATTGCCATTTGTGAGTGCTGAAAAGCCAGGGGTTGATGGTCAGGCCGATAACAAAATTCAAGCTTATTGTTATCGCATGACATTGACCAATCTTCCTGAAAATCGTATTCCTTTCAAAAAACCGGATGGTTACAATGAATTAGAATATGAATTATTGTTTCGCAATTATGAAGCCGCTAAAGGCGACATTCGTAAAATGTATGATTATGGAGATCCTTTAGTGCCTTGGATAAATTCTGCAATGCCCAACCGAAAAACAGATATCAATAATCAAAAGGGTTTTTCAACAGATTTTATCGGACAAAATTATCGTTACCCTGAAGCGAGTTATGATGAAAGGTTAAAAATTGCTGCCTTGCATAAAAAGTACCAACAAGGCTTGATGTGGACATTGTCTTATCATCCTAGAATTCCTAAGGAAGTTCGTGCCGTGGTTTCGGAATGGGGAACGTGCAAAGACGAATTTATTTCAGATAGCGGTTGGACGGACCAATTATATATTCGTGAAGCTAGAAGAATGGTGAGTGATTATGTGATGACCCAAAAAAATTGTGAGGCATTGGCAGTAGCTGAAGATGCTATCGGCCTAGGCGCATATCAGATGGACTCCCATCCCGCGCAGAGGTACGTAGATGTAAATGGGTTTGTTAAAAACGAAGGCAATGTTGAAGCGCATGTCAGTGCACCTTTTCCAATTAGCTACAAATCAATTATTCCTAAAAAATCAGAGGCAACTAATTTGTTTATACCCGTTTGCCTTTCATCTTCTCATATTGCATATGGATCCATTCGAATGGAGCCTGTGTTTATGGTGTTAGGTCAATCTGCAGCAATAGCGGCTAGTATTGCCATTGATAAAAATGTACAAATACAAGAAGTTGCCTACCCAGAATTACGTGCAGCTTTGATTAATAATCATCAAATATTGAAATAGATTTTATATTTCTCCTGATTCCCTACTTTTAATCTGTTTTATTGAAAACCTGGCCGGAACCTTGGCCGGGGTTTTATATTATTTAAATAGACCCTTTTTTTGATTAATAGCGTCATCCCAATTATAAAATATGTCCCACCAATTATTGATTGTATAATTTGTTCCGTTTTGAGAGTAGGTAATTGGTTTATTACTAGGAATTGATTGAAACCAATAGATCAACCATCCGCCTTGTGGATCCCATCCAATGTCATTTGCCCTAGTGAGGTCACTCCAATATTGTGATTGATTGAAAGAAGGTAGCTTTACAGGTAATAATCTTGAATTCTGCCAGTCATTTATATTAACTAATTTTTTAACACCATTATTATTTGGATTCCAATCACCAATGTCAGACAAAATCAAAGTTTTATTATCATAATCATAATCTCCAGTTGAATTTGGAGTATAGTGTGTACTACCACATCTGCCACCTTGATAATATGGTTTTGGAGCACCTTTAGGATACCCTACAAAGTCTTGCCAGAAGAAAGTACTATTTAAATAGGCTAATTGCGCTTCAATTTGATGCCCCCTATTATGTAAATTTTCCGCATACCATCTATGAATAAAATTACCATATACTACATATGTATTTGAATAAATTGGTAAGTCATTTTGTATTTTAGTACTGTTCGATATATCTCCCGTTAGCTTACTTGACATGTTTGATTCTGGCATACTAAGAGACTTGTTGTTAAACCAAATTTCTTTTACACCATAAACTTCAACTAATTCTTTCATATTAATTTTTGCAAATACTTTTTCATAATCAGGTGCTTGATTTTTTAAAACATCCATATCGTAAAAATTAAATACCTTAATAACTTTAATTCCAATATAGGGACTAGCTAAAGTATCGTTAAAGCCTCTAAATTTTGAACCTATTTCGATGGCATGTTTTGTTCTTATGTCATTGCTTAATAACCAATTTGAGTATTCCTGAATTTTCAAATTAGTGATTACTTTATTTGCGTAATCAACAACTGGGAAAGTGTCTTGATTTATATATAAACCTTCTTTTGTTGGAACTTGATTTATAATAACTACTGGGATAATTAGCTTATTACCAGTTATTGGGGTTGATAAAAAAGAATGAATATCAATTGACTCGTAGTTTATTATAAATACATCGTCATTTAAATTTAGATTATTATATAAGTGGTTTGGTCATCTCGGAAGAATTTGGTTGTGAAAAACCGAATCTTGAAAATTATAAATTTTTTGAACAAAAATTTCCAAATTCTAATTTTACTT
>CALLKA010000034.1 GCA_938008665.1 uncultured Bacteroidota bacterium | reverse complement strand
ACGCGCAAATTCAATCACGGCCATTTGCATCCCTAAACAAATGCCAAAGAAGGGTAATTTATTTTCACGCGCGTATTGCACTGCAATAATTTTTCCTTCAATACCCCTGTTACCAAAACCTGGAGCAACTAATAAACCATCTAATCCAGACAATTGTGCTTGTGCATTTTCAGCAGTGATATTTTCACTATGAACATTTACTACATTCACTTTCACTTCATTCATTGCACCTGCATGTATAAAGCTTTCTAAAATGGACTTATAAGCATCTTGTAATTCAATATACTTTCCAATCAATCCAATGTTTACCGTAGCTTTTGGATGTTTTAATTTATCTAAAAAAATATTCCATTTGGTTAAATCAGGCTCCTTGTAATTTTGAATATTTAATTTTTTCAATACAATTAAATCTAACTTTTCTTTTAACATTAACAAGGGCACTTCGTAAATAGTACTTGCGTCTAATGATTCAATTACATTGCCTGCTTTAACGTTACAGAATAAGGCAATTTTCTTTTTAATATCATCATTTAATGGATGTTCTGTTCTACAAACAATCACATCTGGATGAACCCCTGTTTCACTCAACATTCTAACACTATGTTGTGTAGGTTTTGTTTTTAATTCCTTAGCAGCATTTAAATAAGGAATTAAAGTTAAATGCACCACCATGACATCATCCTCCGGTAACTCCCATTGAATTTGACGCACCGTTTCAATGAAAGGCGTGCTTTCAATATCACCCACCGTTCCGCCAATTTCCGTGATTACCACATCAAATTTTCCATCCTGGCCTAGCAATAACATGCGTCGCTTAATTTCATCTGTGATATGTGGAACTACCTGTACTGTTTTTCCTAAAAATTCACCTGCTCTTTCTTTATTAATTACTGTCTGATAAATACGACCTGTAGTTACATTATTTGCTTGGGAAGTTGGGCTACTTAAAAAACGCTCGTAATGCCCTAAATCTAAATCCGTTTCAGCGCCATCTTCTGTTACATAACATTCGCCATGCTCATAAGGATTCAATGTACCTGGATCCACATTGATATAAGGATCAAATTTTTGAATGGTTGCAGTGAGTCCTCTGGCTTGTAATAATTTAGCCAATGAAGCGGCAATGATGCCCTTACCCAAACTACTCGTTACACCTCCGGTTACAAATACATACTTTGCCATATTATTATTGCTTCTTTTTTGAAAATAGCATACACCCAATAGCAAAATACTATTGTGTATAAACCAGTCTCAAAATGGTTAATTTACTTATTAGGACCTATCTTTATTTGGAAAAATTCTTAGAGGTCATACAAACCTACATCAAAAAAGGGGTGGAAAAAAATGATCCTATACGCCCAACAAAAAATGTTTATAAGTGTTATTTAAAAGTGAACATCTTTACTAAAAACAACTAAAATAAAATGAAAAAACTAATTTATGCTACTTTGGCCCTTGTATTTACGGCTAGTTTATTAAGCTGGCAATGGTCCAAAAACCAATATCCGTCCATGGATAAAAAAGAGGTCATTGAATGCCTCAATATGGAAACACAACAAGCCTATCAAGTGGAGGCAAGTACCCCCGCTTTTGCAGCATTGCATCCGAACCCCTTGGTTGTGCAGCCAGAAAATTTATTAGGAAAAATGATTGAATTTGATGCTGCCGATGGCAAACAAGCTTATGCTTATTTTATCCCTGCCAAAAAGAAAACTAATAAATATTTAATTGTGATTCAAGAATGGTGGGGTTTGAATAATAATGTAAAAATGGAATCAGATAAATATTATACCGACCTTGGCAATGTAAATGTAATTGCAGTAGATATGTATGATGGCAAAGTTGCTGCTACACCAGATAGCGCCATGAAATTAATGCGTGGTGCCAATATGGAAAGAATGACCGCTATTATTCAAGGTGCCATTAAATACGCCGGCAGTAAATCTGTCATCTATAGTGTGGGTTGGTGTTTTGGAGGTATGTGGAGTTTACAAACAGCCATTCTTGCTGGGCCACAAGCAAAAGGATCCGTGATGTATTATGGTCGCCCAGAAACGAATATGGAAAAATTAAAATCGATCCAATGTGATATCATTGGGTTCTTTGGCAACAAGGACCAAAGCCCCTCTCCTGCATTGGTGAATGATTTTGAAAAAAACATGAAAGAGGCGGGTAAAAATTTATCTGTAAATAGATATGAAGCAGGTCATGGTTTTGCGAATCCAAGCAATCCAAGTTTTAATGCTGCTGCTACTGAAGATGCGTATGCGAAAGCAATTGCGTTTTTAAAAGCACATTAATCCAAATAACAATTATTTCAATAAATAAAGCGCCCTTCAAAATAGAATTTCATTTGCCTCCGCGGCACGCAGCCAAAGTCGGCTACATGAAACTATTTTGAAGGGCGCATTAGTATATTCTTGATAACAAAATTGTATTCGACTAATACAATTGCTTTTTAACAAGATAATTGGCAACATAATCCCCAACCCCTTCTTCCAAGGTTGAAAAGGGTGCAGTGTATCCGGCTGCGCGAAGCTTATTCATATTGGCTTCGGTAAAGTATTGATATTTATTTCTAATATCTAGTGGCATATCAATGAATTCAATATTTGGTTGTAAACCTTGTGCAGTAAATGTATTCGCAGCCAAATCATAAAAGCTGCGCGCTTGGCCTGTACCTAAATTATATAAACCATTTTTTTCTTTGTCCCAATTTTGCGCAAACATTTCATGCAACATCCAACCAATTACTTTTACGACATCTTTGACATACACAAAGTCGCGTAATTGTTCTCCGTCATTAAAATCAGGTCGGTGACTTTTAAACAACTTCACTAATCCTGTTTCTTTGATTTGATTGAATGCATGAAAAATTACACTTGCCATTCGGCCCTTGTGTCCTTCATTTGGACCATACACATTAAAGAATTTCAAACCCGTCCAAACAGGCGGTTGACTAGCTTGCGCTATTGCCCATTTATCAAATTCATTTTTACTAACCCCATAAGGATTCAATGGAACTAATTCATCTAGTATTTCATGACTATCAGTATACCCATGCTCCCCGCTACCATAAGTTGCTGCAGAAGATGCGTATATAAATGGAATTTGTTTTTCACTAGCATACAACCACAACGCTTTTGAATATTTCACGTTCAGTTCTTCATGCACTGCGTAATCAAATTCAGTGGTATCCGTTCTTGCACCTAAATGTATAATGGCGTCAATCGTGAAATCCAAGTTTGGAAGTTGTTCTAAAAAAGCTTGCCGCTCAATAACTTTTAAAAATTGCTTTTGCTCCCAATTATTTCTTTTTGCTTCCACACCAAAATCATCCACTAATATTAATTGATTAAACCCTTGTTCATTTAAATATTGAACAAAAACTGAACCAATAAATCCAGCTGTACCTGTAACAACTAAAACGGGTTGTTTTGACATGGATTGAATTTATTTAGCTAATTGTTTTTCTATCGCAGTATCATAATTATTTTTCCAATCCATAATGCTTCCCCAATTTTCTCCATTTACTGCAATATCAGTTTCAGTCACCTTACCAATAACGGCTGATTTTATTCCAAACTTTGCAGCCATTGATTCAATCGTTGCAACAGTTGCTGCATCACAGGAAACTACCACCCTGCTTTGAGCTTCGCCCATCCAATAAGCATCCACCCTTAATTCAGTTCCAACTGCTTTTACATCAAAGCCTTTATTATTTGTAAATGCAGATTCTAATAAAGTAACAATTAAGCCGCCTTCACTAATATCGTGGGCGCTTTTTACATTACCTGCTTTAATTAAGGCCGCAACTAATTGTTGTAAATTATATTCTTCATCCAAATCAAAATAAGGTGCGTGTGAAAATTCAACACCTCTGATTTTATTTACATATTCTGAAGAACCAATATCATTTCTTTGTTCCCCCAATAATACAATCACATCCCCTGCTTTTTTGAAATCCAAAGTCATTCTATTTTTCATATCCTCCACAATACCTACCATACCAATAGTGGGTGTAGGAAATACAGGACCATCTGGATTTTGATTATAAAAACTCACGTTACCACCAGTAACGGGTGTATTAAATTTTCGACAAGCAGCGCCCATCCCTTCTACCGATTTCACAAACTGATAATACACTTCAGGATCATAAGGATTACCAAAATTCAAACAGTTGGTTACGCCAATGGGTTCACCACCAGAGCATACAATATTACGTGCAGCCTCAGCTACTGCAATCATTGCACCACGTTCATGATTGGCATATACATATTTACTATTACAATCCACTGTCATGGCTAATGCCTTACCAGTTCCTTTTGCAATTACGACAGAGGCATCACTAGGCGCATTGGTAGAAGTATTTGCAGCACCCACCATACTATCATATTGTGTATACACCCAACGCTTTGAAGCGATGTTTGGTATTTGTATTAATTCTTTTACAGTCGCTTTTAAATCTGTTGTATCAGCAACCGTATTCATATCAAATGCATTGACTTTTGCTAAATAAGCAGGCGCCGAATATTCACGCGTATACACTGGTGCACCACCACCTAATACTAATTCGTACGCAGGAAGCGAAGCTTCTAATTCACCATGCATATAAAAATTAAGCAAACCATCATCAGTCACTTCACCAATATTGCTACATGATAAATCCCATTTTTCAAATACCGCTAACACTTGCGCTTCCTTTCCTTTTTCAACCACCATCAACATACGCTCTTGGCTTTCACTTAATAATAATTCCCAAGCTTTCATATTTTGTTGACGTGTTGGCACTTTGTCCAAATCAATGCGCATACCTACTTGTCCTTTCGCACTCATTTCGGCAGTGGAACAAATAATTCCTGCTGCACCCATGTCTTGCATACCCACAACACCACCTGTTTCAATTACTTCTAAACAAGCTTCTAATAATTTTTTTTCTTGAAATGGATCACCCACTTGCACTGCTGGTAATTCTTCTACACTGTCCGCAGTAATTTCGGCTGATGCAAAACTTGCACCACCAATGCCATCTTTACCGGTAGCACTTCCCACAAAAAATACGGGATTGCCTGTTCCAAGTGCAATAGCACTTACAGTTTTACCTGCTTTCACAATTCCTACACTCATTGCATTTACCAGAGGATTGGTATGATAACATTGTTCAAAATATAATTCACCTCCCACTGTTGGAACACCAAAACAGTTTCCGTAATGTCCAATACCATGCACGACACCTGCTAATAATCTTTTGGTTTTTGGATCAGACAATTTTCCAAAACGTAAACTATTTAAGGAAGCAATGGGACGTGCACCCATCGTAAAAATATCTCTTTGAATTCCACCCACACCTGTTGCAGCACCTTGAAATGGTTCCAACGCACTTGGGTGATTATGACTTTCTATTTTAAATACCACACCATAATCATTTCCGATATCCATTAAACCTGCGTTTTCTTCACCAGCTGCAACTAACATTCTACCTCCATCGCGTGGTAATGTTTTTAACCACTTGATCGAATTTTTATAGCTGCAATGTTCACTCCACATGCCACTAAAAGCACACAATTCAGTAAAGTTGGGAGTACGTCCTAATTTTTGTTTGATGCTTTCAAATTCATCAGGCGTTAATCTAAGTTGTTGCGCTGTTTTGACTGTAATTTCCATTCGGATGGGATTATTCGTTTTAAGATGACGCGAAGGTACAAAATGACCCCTTAAGCATTTGCTTGATTTACCAACATATACCCAACTAAAATGTGTATCCCTCCAATGATTATGCATTTATTGATAATCAATCTTTTGTAAGCATTATAATATTATTAATTATTTTAATGTTAATATATTATGGAAAAAACTTGAAATTTTTAAGTTTTAAATTTTACTTTTTTGATATTCTTATTTATTTTCGCTCAAATCCGTGTAGAAAATACCTTTTTAAACATATATTTTATTTATTAATATTAAATTTCCTACCCTATGGCAGTTTCTAAATTAGAGTACATTTGGCTAGATGGTTACAAACCAACACAGTCATTAAGAAGTAAGACAAAAGTTGAAAAAGATTTCAGTGGCAAATTATCTGACTGCGATGTTTGGTGTTTTGATGGATCATCAACAGAGCAAGCGCCAGGAGGTTCAAGTGACTGTTTATTAAAACCAGTTTTTATTTGCAAAGATCCACAACGCAAAAACGCATACTTAGTGATGTGTGAAGTATTAAGTTCAGATGGAACACCGCACCCTACTAATGGAAGAGCCACTATTGAAGATGATGATAATGATTTTTGGTTTGGCTTTGAGCAAGAATATTTTTTATGGAATCCCGCAACTGATAAACCATTAGGTTTCCCAGAAGGAGGATATCCTGGACCACAAGGACCTTACTATTGTTCAGTAGGTGCTAAAAATGCATACGGAAGAAATATTGTTGAAGAACATCTAGACGCTTGTATTGACGCGGGTTTGAACATTGAAGGTATTAATGCCGAAGTAGCTGCAGGACAATGGGAATTTCAAATATTTTCAAAAGGTGCAAAAGAAGCAGGTGATCAAATTTGGATTGCACGTTACCTATTAGAAAGAATTGGAGAAACCTATGGTGTATCCATTAACTGGCATTGTAAACCATTAGGCACCTTAGATTGGAATGGTTCAGGTATGCATGCGAATTTCTCTAACACTACATTAAGAACTTGTGGTAAGAAAGAAACTTATGATACTATTTGTGAAGCATTCCGTCCTTTTGTAAAAGAACATATTGATGTTTATGGTGCAGATAACCATTTACGTTTAACAGGTAAACATGAAACTGCAAGTATCCATGACTTCTCATTTGGTGTTTCTGATAGAGGTGCAAGTATCCGTATCCCAATTGGTGCGGTAGAAAAAGGTTGGAAAGGATGGTTGGAAGATCGTCGTCCAAATTCAGCGGCTGATCCTTACAAAGTAGCTGCTAGAATAATCAAAACAGTAAAAACTGCAAAAATTTAAGGTTAAATAATTAGGTTAAAAAGTGAATTAAGTTCGCAATCGTACAGGTTTTTGATCAAAATCCCCCAATTTGGGGGATTTTTTGTTGATTACTCCTACCTAAATGCGCCTAACTTTGCCCAATTGCTAATATAAAATTTAATAGTATATGTCACTAAGAACCGAGGCCGTTAAACATGTCAGTCATGTTGTAACACCCACACCCAATGTTAATGCACATAAAATCACGACCATTTTTAATGAAAGTGTTTTTACTTTAAAAACTGCTAGAGAATATTTAAGTGATGAAGCTTATAAAAGTTTAGTGAATAGTAATAAAGTCGCAAAGAAAATTGATCGTGCAGTAGCTAACCAAATTGCAACAGGATTAAGATCATGGGCAGAGAGTAAAGGTGTAACACACTTTACCCACTGGTTTCAACCATTGAGTGGCGCGACTGCTGAAAAACATGATTCATTTTTTACATTAAAATCGGATGGCACTGCTATTGAAGAATTTGATGGCGCTGCTTTAATACAACAAGAACCTGATGCATCATCCTTTCCAAATGGTGGATTAAGAGCCACTTTTGAAGCAAGAGGATATTCTGCATGGGATCCATCTTCCCCTGCATTCATTATTGAAATTGGAAGTGGTAAAACTTTATGTATTCCAACTATATTTATTGCCTACACCGGTGAATCATTGGACTACAAAGCACCTTTGATGAAAGCAGTGGAAGCAGTTAACAAAGCAGCAGTTACAGTTTGTAATTATTTTGATAAAAATATTTCAAAGGTGGTTCCTACTTTAGGTTGGGAGCAAGAATATTTTGTAATTGATGAAGCATTGGTGAATGCACGTCCCGATTTAGTACAATGTGGTCGTACCGTATTTGGATCAGCCCCTGCAAAAGGCCAACAATTGGAAGATCATTATTTTGGATCTATCCCTGAAAGAATTTATGCATTCATGCGCGACTATGAAAATGAAGCATACAAACTAGGTATCCCTTTAAGAACAAGGCATAATGAAGTAGCACCTGCACAATTTGAGTGTGCACCTATTTTTGAAGAATGTAATATCGCCGTGGATCACAACATATTATTAATGGATGTGATGACTCGTGTTGCAAAGCGTCACCGCTTAGTGGTATTGTTACATGAAAAACCATTTGCTGGTATTAACGGAAGTGGTAAACACAATAACTGGAGTATGGCGACTGACACTGGCATTAATTTATTAGCACCAGGTAAAACGCCAAAGACCAATTTGATGTTTTTAACTTTCTTTGTGAACACTATTAAAGCAGTGCATGATTATGCTGATATATTAAGAGCATCCATTGCATCCGCTTCGAATGATTTTAGATTAGGCGCCAACGAAGCACCTCCTGCAATTATTTCTGTATTTATTGGAGAATACTTAACCAAAGTATTGAATGATGTAGAAACAAGAGTTGGTGGAAAATTTGATGAGCAAGATGAAGCGATTTTAAAATTAGATTTACACAGAAGCATTCCTGAGTTGATGATTGATAATACCGATCGTAACAGAACTTCCCCTTTTGCATTCACTGGAAATAAATTCGAATTCCGTGCAGTAGGATCCACTGCTAACTGTGGCCATCCAATGACGGTTTTAAATACAATTATAGCTGATACCTTAGTAAAATTTGCTGCAGAAGTAGACGCTTTAATAGAGAAAGGGGATAAAAAAGAAATCGCAATCATGCAAGTGATTCAAAAGTACATTGTATCAAGTAAGAAGATTTTATTTGAAGGCGATGGCTATAGCGAAGACTGGCATAAGGAAGCAGAAAAAAGAGGCTTACCTAATTTAAAAACTACCCCTGTTGCATTAGATGCGATGGTGACTGAAAAATCCAAGAAATTATTTAAGGACAATGGCATTTTCACACATGCAGAGTTAGAAGCACGTTATGAAATTGAATTAGAAACCTACATTAAAAAAGTACAAATTGAAGCGCGTGTGATGGGTGATTTAGCCACCAACCATATTATCCCAGCGGCAATTAAATACCAAAATGAGTTATTGAAAAATGTAAGCTTACTTCGTGAAGCTGCGTTACCTGAAAAATTATACAAAGGTCAATTAACTTTATTAAAGGATGTAAGTACACATATCCAACAAGTGTATGAAAATACTTACGCAATGGTGGAAGAAAGAAAAGTAGCCAATAACCTTACTGATTCAAGAGAAAAAGCAATTGCTTATGAAGCAAAAGTGAAGGCGCAATATTTTGATAAAATTCGTTACCACGTTGACAAATTAGAGCAATTGGTAGATGATGAATTATGGACCTTACCTAAGTACAGAGAAATGTTGTTTTTAAGATAACAATATTTTTGAAAGATCCTATCCCAACAAAAGGGAGCTCCTTTATGGGGCTCCCTTTTTAATTTCATCAGAGAATTTTTATGTAGTTTTTATATTTCTCTTAAAAGCTACATAAAAATTACTTCAACTTAAATGTTTCTAAAAATTTCGTCGTGAAGTTTCCTTTTCTAAAATCTTCATTTTGCATTAATTGTAAATGAAAAGGTATTGTTGTTTTCACTCCTTCAATCACATATTCACTTAAGGCACGATACATGGTATTGATCGCTTCCTCGCGCGTTTGTGCAACTGTGATTAATTTACCAATCATTGAATCATAATAAGGAGGAATTACATAACCTGCATACACATGACTATCTACACGAACACCATGTCCGCCTGGCGTATGTAATACAGTTATCTTTCCTGGTGAAGGTCTGAAATCATTATAAGGATCTTCTGCATTGATACGACATTCAATAGCGTGTAATAGTGGTTCATAATTTTTACCTGAAATTTTTTCACCTGCCGCTATTTTTATCTGCTCCTTGATTAAATCATAACTCACTACTTCCTCCGTTACACAATGTTCCACTTGAATACGCGTATTCATTTCCATGAAATAAAAATTGCGATGCTTGTCCACTAAAAATTCAACCGTACCAACGCTTTCATAATTAATGGCTGATGCAGCTTTAATTGCAGCATCTCCCATGCGTTGTCTTAATTCAGGGGTCATAAATGGAGAAGGAGATTCCTCTACCAACTTTTGGTGTCTGCGTTGAATAGAACAATCACGCTCACTTAAATGACAAACATTTCCATATTGATCACCAGCTACTTGAATTTCAATATGCCTTGGTTCCTCCACAAATTTTTCCATGTACAAGCCATCATTTTTAAAACTTGCACCTGCTTCCATTTTTGCATCATTATATGCCTTTTCAATATCTTCTTCTTTCCAAACTACACGCATACCCTTTCCTCCGCCACCAGCAGTTGCTTTAATGATCACTGGATAAACTATTTCTTTGGCTAATTTTTTTGCTGCGTCTACACTTTCTAATAAACCTTCGCCACCCGGAACCACGGGCACCCCTGCTTTAATCATGGTTTCTTTCGCAGTAATCTTGTCCCCCATTTTATTAATCATATCAGGCGTGGGGCCAATAAATTTAATGCCATGGTCAGCACATATTTGCGCAAACTTAGCATTCTCTGCTAAAAACCCATATCCTGGATGAACTGCATCGGCGTTGGTAATCTCACAAGCCGCCATGATATGTGGAATATTCAAATAGGACTCTTGTCCTTTAGGACCTCCAACACAAACCGCCTCATCTGCAAACTTTACATGTAAACTATCTTTATCAGCAGTAGAATAAACTGCTACTGTTTTAATACCCATCTCGCGACAAGTTCTGATAATACGCAAAGCAATTTCGCCACGATTGGCTATCAATATCTTTTTAAACATTTTTTTAATTTAAATTAGAAAATGGGATCAAGCCTATGCGGGTTCAACTAAGAACAAAGGCTGGTCATATTCCACTGGGCTAGCATCTTCCACCAATATTTTAACGATGGTACCTTTTACCTCACTTTCAATTTCGTTAAATAATTTCATGGCTTCAATGATACATACCACTTTACCTGGGCTTACTTCTGTTCCTTCCTCTGCCATCAATGGCTTATCTGGAGCAGCGCGACGATAAAATGTTCCAATCATTGGACTCTTAATAGTGATTAAGTTACTTGCTACTGGAGCTGCCGGAGTAGCTGCGGGTGCAGCTGGAGCCGCTTGCGCAACTGGGGCTGCTGGGCCTGAAGTATACATTTGAGCAGGGGCTGTAGTCACCGTTACCTTTTCTTCCTTTTGTTTAATGGTTACTTTACCATCCTTATCTTCGATGCTAATTTCACCGATATTACTCTTGTTAACTACTTTAATTAAATCGTGAATTTGTTTCAAGTCCATATTTGGCAATTTTGGGTAAAATTGGTGTTTTTTTGGTGAAAAACACAAAAAAATGGGCTTTTTTTATTAAAAATGGGCAATTTTTGCCAAAAAAATACCCCGAGGATTCGGGGTATTTTAAGCTATTTTAGGTGTAAAAAAGGCTAAATAAAGTCCAATATAAGGAAAGGGGCTCCTTTATGGGGTCCCTTTAAAAATCATAAGAGTGATTTTATGAGGACTTATATTTCAATAAAGTCCGATATAAAATCTATTTTACTCTTTCTACGTATTCACCATTCTTAGTATTAATTCTGATTCTTTCACCTTCATTTACAAATAATGGCACCATCACGGTAGCACCTGATTCAATAGTAGCCGCTTTCAAAGCACGCGTTGCAGTATCCCCTTTTACCCCATTTTCGCAATAGGTAATCAACACCTCGATTTTTTCAGCTAATTCAGCACCAATAGGCATTTCGGTTTCGGTATTCATAAATACAAATACTTCCGCACCTTCTATCAAGTATTGTGGAGCATCGATCATCTCCTCTGCCATTGCTATTTGCTCAAAAGTCTCATTGTTCATAAGGTTATAACCACTGTCATCCTTATAAAGGAATTGGTAGGTCTTTTTTTCAACACGCACGGGGAAAATGTTTTCACCACTATTCCAAGTCTTTTCTATTGATCTTTTGTTATCTACTCCTTTAAGCTTAGCCCAAATTTTAGCAGCCGCTCTAGCAGTTTTGTTTTCTCCAAACTCCACTACAGAATATAAATTATTATCCAATTTTAGAATCATTCCACGACTAATGTCTGATGTTGTTGCCATAATTTTAATTTTTATTTGTCTGACGAGGGACAAAAGTACTACATGAAAGCCATTTATAAAAAAACATGGAATTTTTGTTGAGAAATAAGGGTAAAAAAACTGGGTTTAGCCTATTTTTGCGCCACAAATAACAAAATCACGCATAATGTCAGTATTAGTTAATAAAAATTCAAAGGTAATAGTTCAAGGTTTTACAGGAACTGAAGGTAGTTTTCATGCAAGTCAAATGATTGAATACGGAACCCAATTAGTGGGTGGCGTAACTCCAGGTAAAGGTGGAACTACCCATTTAGATAGACCAGTATTCAATACAGTTGCAGATGCTGTAAAAAATACGGGTGCGGATGTGAGTATCATTTTTGTACCTCCTGCTTTTGCTGCGGATGCAATCATGGAAGCGGCGGATGCAAATATTGCTTTAGTAGTATGTATTACAGAAGGTATTCCTGTTCAGGATATGATTAAAGCAAAAAACTATTTATTAGGCAAAACAACTCGTTTAATAGGGCCCAATTGTCCAGGTGTTATTACAGCGGAAGAATGTAAAGTGGGTATCATGCCAGGATTTATTTTTAAGAAAGGAACCATTGGTATTGTTTCAAAGAGTGGAACGCTTACCTATGAAGCAGCTGATCAAGCAGTAAAAGCGGGTTTGGGTGTTTCCACTGCTATTGGAATAGGCGGTGACCCAATTATTGGAACGACCACTAAAGAAGCGGTAGAATTATTAATGAATGATCCTGCAACTGAAGGTATTATCATGATTGGCGAAATTGGTGGAAGCATGGAAGCAGATGCAGCAAATTGGATTAAAGATAATATGAAAAAACCTGTAGTTGGATTTATCGCAGGTCAAACTGCGCCTCCAGGCCGACGCATGGGTCACGCTGGTGCCATTGTTGGCGGTGCAGATGATACTGCTGCTGCTAAAATGAAAATCATGGCGGAATGTGGCATACACGTTTGCGCTAGTCCCGCAGACATTGGAATTACAATGGCAAACGCACTAAAAAAATAATTTTTAAAATAAAGCATCCTGAAATCCCTTATCCTAAAACGATAAGGGATTTTTTTATTGTAAGTTTGTTCTATGAAACGCGCATTAATTTTATTTTTATTTTTTTCAATCTGCAATAATATCCAGGCGCAAAAATTAAGTGGCGTTAGTAAAAACCCCGGCATTCAAATTGAATGTGCCATGCCCACTATGTTAACACTAGGGCAATCTATTAAATTAAAAGTGAAGGTTAGCCATCATTTACAGCAAGAAAAAACAGGACAACTTACTTTAGCTTTGATCAATCATACAACTAAGAAATCAGTGGATGGCTGGTTTTTAAATATTTTTCCGTTTCAATATTTTACCACAATAAAAAATGAAGCATTTGAAACGGAATTTCCTTTTACTGTTCCCTTTGATTACAGTGGTAGCTTTGATATTGAAATTGTAGCGAGGGTCAATGAAATCAAGGATAGCATCCATATAACTATCCCAACAAAAAAAGCAAAATAAATTGCAGGAAAAAGTAAAATATTTAATTGTTGGCCAAGGATTAACGGGAACTTGGATAAGTTACTTTTTAAAAAAGCAAGGAATCACATTTAAAGTGATCAATGATGCAAAAACTGCTTCCGCAACCAGTGTAGCAAGTGGTGTAATCAACCCAGTCACTGGTCGTAGAATTGTGCAAACCTGGATGATTGATACGCTACTCCCTTTTGCTATTGACGCCTACAAGGAATTCCAACTGGATGAAAATGTCACGATTATTAAAGAAGCACCGATTGCATTAATACACCCTTCCTTACAAATGAAGGAAAGTTTTGACTACCGAATCGCACATGAAAATATTTATTTAAAGGAAAATGATAATGCCTTTTTAGGACAACACTTTAATACCCCATTTGACACAGGCGAAATTGACCAATGTTATTGGATTGATTTAATTCAATTTTTAAAAACAGGTCGTCAAAAAATTGGCAATAATTTTGTTGAAGATTATTTTGATATTTCAGACATGACTTTAAATGAGCAAGGCGTTCAATGGAAAAATATAAATGCTGAAAAAATTATATTTTGCGATGGCCTTAACAGCATGAACAACCCCTACTTCAAAGCGCTCCCATTTGTACCCAATAAAGGAGAAGCCTTAATAGTTAAAATAAAAGGGCTTGCTACAACAAACATTTATAAAACCAACATTACCATTGTTCCTTGGAAAGATGATTTATTTTGGGTAGGATCAAGTTATGAATGGAGTTATAGTGATACACTTCCTAGTAAAAGCTTTGAAGAAAAGATGGTTGCTGCACTGGACGCCGTTTTAAAACTACCCTATGAAATTGTTGACCATATGGTAGGTATTCGGCCAGCAAATACAGAAAGGCGCCCGTTTGTTGGGCTACACCCACAATATCCGCAGTTAGGTATCTGTAATGGCATGGGTACAAAGGGATGTTCCCTTGCTCCTTATTTTGCGAAACAACTTATAGAACATATTGAACAGGGTACACACATTGAAGCCGAAGCAGACATTAAAAGATTTACCACAATATTATCGGCATAATTCATAAAAAAAATAAAAAAAAGAATATTTTTATTCTACATAAAATACTAATTAATAATAAATCGCAAAAGCATCAAAATGAGTAATCCAACAATCGACAATTATAATATTCCTTTGAAGTACCGTAAAATGGAAAACTTACATATTGTATTTTGGTTGTTTAAAGATGTTGCTTGGTGCATGTCATTAACGCTATTAGGCGTTGTGATGATTATCCCAACATTAACCATCTCGATAATTATTGCCTATAGAACTAGAAATATTTTTTCTGAATTAGCACATAACCTAGCAATCACCGTTTGGATAACAGCCAACTCATTTTGGATGTGCAGTGAATTTTTTGGGGTGGATCATTTAATCGTTTTTGGCAATATCACAGTGAAGCACTTAGCGATGATTCCATTTGTCACAGGGATTTTAATACTAGGATATTACTACCTTATTTACAAGCCTTCTCACAAAGAAGAAAATTAGACTTTATCATTTAATCCAAATGCTTTTTCAATCGATAGGATTGAAAAAATGTGGCTAATCCCAATAAGGAAACAGTTAAAAACGCCCATCTTAAACCAATGGCTTGGGATAAGAAACCAATGATGGGTGGGCCAATCAAAAAGCCGAAAAATCCAATTGAAGAAACAGAGGCTAAAGCAATACTAGCTTGCCCAGGAGCTGCACTTCTTCCAACAGATCCATAAATAGTGGGGATGACTGATGATACCCCAAAACCTACCAACATAAATCCGAGTGTACTTATAATCATTCCGGGCATCATCACTGCAACTATTAAACCAACTGTCACTAATAAGCCACTTAACATTAACTGTTTTCTTGCCCCCCAATAATTAATTAAAATATCTGCAAACATGCGTCCAATGGTCATGCAAGCCATGAAACTGATATATCCCATAGTACGATATTCATTGGGCACCAATGCTACTTTTTGAAAATACAATCCGCTCCAATCAAACATCATTCCCTCGCAAATCATATTTCCTAAAGCGATAAATCCAAATTGTAACATAAGCGCGCTTGGCTTATTCCACATTTTATTTAGTGGTTGCTTATTTTTTTCAGAAGGCATTAAATAGGGATACGCAAATACCAAATAAATAATTGAAACCAATGCAACAAATACAAATTGATAAATGGGAGAAATATGTTTTGCAACAAAAAGTCCGCCGATTAATCCTCCTACAAAACCAGCCAAACTCCAAAAACCATGAAAGGTGGATATGATACTTTTATCAAATAATTTAGATAGTACCACTGCTTGTGTATTCACTGCTACATTATAAAAATTACCTGCCATGCCAAAAATAAATAAGCAGATTCCTAATTGCCATGTTTGTGTAATTGTCCCAATTAAAATCAAGGATAGTGGGTATAAAACAGCGGCAATTTTGAGCATTCTGTTACTGCCATAAATGGAAGTCAAACTACCTGAAATAGGAATACCAAGAAATGAACCTACAGGCAAAAACAATAGCATCGCGCCCAATTCTGCATCATTTAAACCCAATTGCATTTTAATATCAGGAATCCTGCTGGCCCAACTGGCAAAACAAATACCAGTAAAAAAGAAAAAACCGGACAAAACTATGCGCCTGGTTCGGTTGGAGATAAGGGAATGGGTCATGGCGCAAAGATGATGAATTTATGGGAATTGAAGTATATTTGCAGTCCAAACCTATTTCAATATTTATTTATGTATCGTACGCACCATTGTGGAGAATTAAATAGTCAATTTGTCAATCAAAATGTGACCCTTGCCGGTTGGGTACAAACCATTCGCAAATTTGGCGCTATTACATTCGTGGATTTAAGAGATAGGTATGGTATCACGCAACTTTTAATTGGCGAAGAGCTTCAATCCGAATTGGATAAAAATCCTTTAGGAAGAGAATTTGTTATTCAAGTGAAAGGAACTGTGATTGAACGTTCAAGTAAAAATGCAAATATTCCTACAGGAGATATTGAAGTAAAAGTTGCAGAATTTAAAATTTTAAATGCATCTGCTGTTCCCCCATTCACTATCCAAGATGATACGGATGGCGGCGATGATATTCGTATGAAATATCGCTTCTTGGATTTAAGAAGAAATGCGGTAAAAAAGAATTTAGCATTACGTTATGATGTAAATCGTGCAACAAGAAACTATTTACATGAAAAAGGATTCATGGATATTGAAACGCCTTTTTTAATTAAATCTACACCCGAAGGTGCGCGAGATTTTGTGGTACCAAGCAGAATGAACGCCGGTGAATTTTATGCATTACCGCAATCACCACAAACGTTTAAGCAACTTTTAATGGTGAGTGGGTACGATCGATACTACCAAATTGTAAAATGCTTTAGAGATGAAGATTTAAGAGCCGACAGACAACCAGAATTCACGCAAATTGACTGCGAAATGAGTTTTGTGGAGCAGGAAGATATATTGAACATGTTTGAAGGTTTGATTAAAAGCATATTTAAAGATGTAAAGAATATCGATTATACTGAAACGGTGCAAAGAATGACTTGGGAAGATGCCATGTGGCAGTTTGGCAATGACAAACCTGATATTCGTTTTGGCATGCAATTGTGTAATTTGAAAAAACCTGCGCATGTATTTTCAGACAAAGCAGATCAGTCAGCACTCATCAATGGGGTTGACTTTAAAGTATTTGACGAAGCAGAAACAGTGATTGCAATAGCAGTACCAGGATGTAGCGAATACTCCCGAAAGCAAACTGATGAGTTAACTGAATGGGTTAAGCGTCCACAGATTGGAATGAAAGGTTTGGTATTCATAAAATGCAATGCCGACGGCACTTATAAAAGCAGTGTAGATAAATTTTATTCAGAAGATAAATTAAAGGCAATTGCAACAGCTTCAAATGCAAAAGCTGGCGATTTAATTTTAATATTAGCTGGTGCGGAAGAAAGAACAAGAAAAGCAATTAGCGAACTCCGATTGGAATTAGGAAAGCAATTAGGCTTTAGAAAAGAGGATGAATTTAAATTATTGTGGGTATTAGATTTTCCATTATTTGAATACGACGAGGAAGGTAATCGATGGGTAGCTAGGCACCATCCATTCACCTCACCAAAGCCTGATCATATTGACATTATGATTAACAATGCACCTGAAATTAGTGACGCTGCAAAGTATTTAGAACATCCTTATGCAGGTATCAAGGCGAACGCCTATGATATGGTATTAAATGGCAATGAAATTGGGGGCGGATCGATACGTATTTTCCAACGCGCCTTACAAGAAAAAATGTTTGCAGCCCTTGGCATGAGCCCCGAGGAAGCGCAACATAAATTTGGATTTTTACTTGGCGCCTTTGAATATGGCGCACCACCACATGGTGGAATTGCATTTGGCTTTGATCGCTTATGTGCTTTATTAGGTGGCAGTGAAAGTATTCGTGACTTTATTGCTTTTCCAAAAAATAACAGTGGTCGCGATGTAATGTTAGATGCGCCAAGTAGTATTGACGATAAACAATTTGAAGAGCTTCACATAAAGTTGAATTTGAAATAAATTATTGAAATTAAAAGCAGCAGTCCTTATGTCGAATGAAATGAAATTGTATACAGTGCTCTCCTATTGCTTAATTCCAATAGCTTTATTTTTTGCATTCTTAGATATTATTATTTTAGCTACTTCATTAGCTAATCCAAGTGCGTTAATCATGGTATTCATTGTGGCTTGCTTGGTAATCTACACTTATACTAGTTTTAAATTTTTAAAAACTGGCGTAGAACGGGAACAAATTCAAACAAAAAAAACAAAGGATTGGATTAAAGTCAATGCCTATGTAAGTTTGTTTTTATGTAGTTTGTTTTTTATTAATTCAATTAGTATACTTATCTCAACAAACGAAGTATTAAGCGGTTTCATCAACGAATTTTTAGAACAACAAGCTGGATTCCCTGCGGAAATTACTAGTAAAATGATTCTTTCAATATTAAGAGGCGTATCCGTATTTTTATTGGTCACTGGAATTATTGGAATCGTGCATATCAGAACCACCCTTAGATTGGTTAAGCGTTATGACTATTTGTTTGAATAGTATTTTTTAAGTCAGGCAAGGCTTGTCTCACTTTATCTGTGCGTAAGCAATGACTTGATTTTATCCCGAAATATTGGGTTCACCCGCGTCAAATTTTGTATTGCTAATTTTGTACCTTTATACAAATGAACAGTGCCATCCCTTTAGCTGAAAGATTACGCCCCAAAACGCTTACCGATTTGGTTGGACAGGAACATCTTTCTAGTCCGGATAGTGTTTTACAAAAAGCAATTACAAAAGGAAAAGTCCCCTCTATGATACTATGGGGGCCGCCAGGGGTTGGTAAAACAACTTTAGCTAATATTATATCCACCACATTTAATAGCGCGTATTATCAACTCAGTGCCATTAGTAGCGGTGTAAAGGAATTAAGAGAAGTTATTGAAGAAGCTAAATCAAAACCAGGCGCGATATTATTTATAGATGAGATTCATCGATTTAATAAAGGCCAACAGGATGCACTTTTAGGCGCTGTAGAAAAAGGTATCATCACTTTAATTGGCGCCACTACCGAAAACCCCAGCTTTGAAGTAAACAGTGCCTTACTCAGCAGATGTCAGGTGTTTATATTAAAAGCATTGGATGAAAAGGCGTTGCATAAATTAATTCATCAAGCGATTGAAAAGGATGAAATGTTTCAAGGACAAACAATTGAGATCAAAGAAACTGCAGCTTTGTTTCAACTTTCCGGTGGCGATGGACGAAAATTATTAAACTTATTAGAATTATCAGTTGAAGCCTTAATAGATATTGAAAAATCAGGATCACCATTAGTATTGACCAATGATTGGGTGATGGAAGTAGCGCAAACCAATATTGCGCTCTATGATAAAAATGGCGAACAACATTATGATATAGTTTCCGCATTTATCAAAAGCATGCGCGGATCCGATCCTAATGCCGCAGTGTATTGGCTATCCAGAATGATAGCAGGTGGAGAAGATGTAAAATTCATCGCTCGTCGTATGCTTATTTTTTCAAGTGAAGATATTGGCAATGCCAATCCAAATGCATTTTTATTGGCCAATGCATGTTTTGATGCGGTAACCAAAATCGGTTACCCGGAAAGCAGAATTATTCTGTCACAATGTGCCATATATTTAGCCAGCTCCCCAAAAAGCAATGCATCCTACGAAGCCATCAATCATGGACTTGCCTTAGTGGACAAAACAGGGAACTTACCGGTACCCTTACATTTAAGAAATGCCCCTACTAAATTAATGAAGGACTTATCCTATGGTAAAAATTACCAATATTCACATTTGGGTGAAAATAACTTTCTTGAGCAAGAATACTTGCCTGACAATATTAAAAACACCGCCTTATATCAGCCTCAAAAAAATACAAGAGAACAAGAAATAAAAAAGTTCTTAAGTGAAAGATGGAAAGGCAAATATGGCTACTAGTGAATAAACCCTAATCAATTTTTAATTACATTTGCTGTATGAGTCAACTTAATAATACCACTTGGGTAACCAAACATTTTTCAGCTCTTTCAGTAGCTGAAGTGTATGAAATGTTGCGATTAAGAAGTGATGTATTTGTAGTAGAGCAGCACTGCATATTTTTAGATGCGGATAACAATGACCAAAAAGCTTATCATGTGCTTGGTTATGTTGATGGAACATTAATTGCAACAACACGTTTATTTGACAAAGACATTGTATATAATGGCTATCAGAGTATTGGCCGTGTGGCAAACGCTGCAAAATACAGAGGCATGGGCATTGGAAAAAAATTAATGCAGTACTCGATCGAGCAATGCGAGCAATTATTTGGTAAAGGGCCTATCAAAATTGGTGCCCAACTTTATTTAAAAAGGTTTTACAACGAACAAGGCTTTGAACAGGCGGGCGAAATTTACCTGGAGGATGAAATTGATCATATCCCAATGATTCGTCGCTAGAATAATTTATAGGAAAATTTAATCCCCTGTGTCTTTGGCCCATTTTGCAAATACCCGTTTACAAAATCAACCCGAATTAATTTAAATATTTTTTCAATGGAGACGAAAGTTTCAAAGTAATTAGGTTTTCCATTTACATTCAAGGTGTTTGCTCCAAGGACAAAGAACCAATTTAATTTTTTAAAGCCTGGTATTTTATTAGAGATAAAGCCATTCAAATGATACTCAAAATGGGATTCAGTATACAGGGATGCAGTATTACTAAAAGTATAATAAGGCAATAGTTGAAATCCATTCATATAGTTGTTATTCACGGCAATTTCATTACCTAAATAATGTTGATAATCGGGCGTGAATACTTTATTTGCATTAGAAAAACCGCCGATAATAACTTTTGCATCTAATTTACCATATAGTTTTAAATTCAAATTTTGTGAAGCAGTTACCCGCCACTTAACAAAATCAACGTCGCTTCCTACTATAGATTTCAAACCACTTGCTACATTAAAATTAAGTGTAGGATATTTTGAACCCAAATTAATCATACGTTCAGGTAGTTCAAGGTATTTGGAGAAAGGTCTCCAGGTAACATTGAAGCTAGCTACCAATGATTTGTGTGGAACAAGATTAGCACTCATTAAAGTAGTAGGATAATTTGGATCAAAAGTTTTACCCTTCAATATTTCAATCACATTATCCATTGGTTTTCGATCTTGGTATTGCAAATTCACAGATGCATTGATACCTTGTCCAAAATTTCGGCCGTATCCAATTTTAAAAAATGAGGCGGAATAGGTTTTCATATCATTTCTACCCCAAATATATCCACCCACCGAGTTGTATAATTCTGTAATTGGATTATTATTATTAAACTGAAAAACGTTATTTCCAAAACCAACATTCATAAAGGACCTTGATTTTGTAGGGAATGTGTAGTTGGCAATAACCTCACCGAATAATTTTTTCTTACTTAACCCGTACCTTAAAGCAGGATTAATTTGCAGATTATTATATCTTTTGAATTGTTTTGAATAGGACATTCTAAAATTCATCACCCTTCCTTCCGCAGGATTAAAATAACTAGGGAAGGTGGTGAGCAAAGGGTCAAATCGTAGGAAGGTTTTTTTAGTTTGTATACTATAGTTATAACCTCTTATAAACACATTAAAAAACTTTGGCTTATTCCTGACCTTATCGACACTATCCATATAGGCAGGCGTGGATCTTAATTTTTCAAGACTGTCCTTTTTAATAAAATCCAATGCCTCACTAGGTAGTAAAGCGACCGGACGTGCACTATCCCAAAATTGCAATGATTTTTTATTAGAACTATCTAGGTATTTGATGACAATGTTGCTAAAGTACTTTGGACCAAAATTTTTATTGATTTCATATTGATTATACACCTGCAAAAAGCTACCATAAAATTTGAAACCCAAAAAACTACCAGCAATATTACTCACCTGTTGCTTTACCACCCATTGATTATTAATGGGTGTATAAATTTGCTCATAGCTCACCGTATCCACTAATTGCAGCTGCTGTTCCTTTAATAAATTCAACTGTACACTATGAATGCACCAACGGCCATCAATAATAGTAATGAAACCTGAAAATAAAGGCTCTTGCTTACGCTTTGGTGTAACTTTAATTCTACAAATCTCAAGCCCATTTTCGTAAAATGACCCTAGATATTTATATTTATAATAATTAAGGGCATTATCAGCGATGGGTGAAATAAACCCTCGTGGATTAAAGGCATTACTCACCACAATATTGTTTTCGTAAAATGAGATAATAGATGGATTCCCAAATCCAAACCCATTACTACGCCCACTGACTTTAGTGGAAGTGATTTCGACTTTTTTTTGATTGTCTTTAATGGAATAATCTGCAAAGGTTTCTGACAAATACAACAGCTTCGCTTTACTGGTATCACCATCCTCAAAATCGACCGTATCGCCTAAAAACTTACTCGGGTAGTCCCTCAATTGTATTTGCCCTTTTAAATACACCTGGCATTTAAAATTATTGAACTCCTTTAAATAGACAGGTCTTTGTTTAATCGCATTTCTGATAATTTCATATGCCGGATCCTCCCCTTTATTTGAAACAACCACTTCTTTCAGTTCATATTCTTGTTCCTCTAAAACGAAATTTAAAGTGGTGACATTATCTTCAATTTTTATTTTTTTCTCATTGGTTTTAAATCCAATATTTTGACAGACAACAATATATTCCCCTTTTGTTATTTGCAACGCATACTGCCCCCTACTATTAGCCGTAGTGCCCTTGGTTGTTTTTTTGATACTGATTGACGCGAATGGTATTTCTTTACCTTTCATATCCTTCACAGTTCCTTGTAAAGTACCCGCCTTTACTATTGAAGACTGAAACACAAAAGCAATGATCAATAGACAAGAACGATATAATAAAGAATTTTTCAAAAGTTGTTTTATAATTTATTGAATAGAACGAATAATTATGAATTTTGTTACAAAATCATACTCCCGTCTAATTCATTTCTAAAGCTAAATATTTAGCGGTATGTGTTTTCGATTTTTTAATCATCTCTTCCGGTGTACCCGCAAACTGAATTAGTCCGCCGCCACTTCCCCCTTCAGGACCTAGGTCTATAATATGATCGGCTACTTTAATTACATCCATATTATGCTCAATGACTAATACGGTATTGCCTCTATCTACTAATCTATTCAATACACCAATTAATAATTGTATGTCCTGAAAATGCAAGCCCGTAGTGGGTTCATCTAGTATATAAAATGTTTTACCAGTGTCCTTCTTTCCTAATTCCGTTGCCAATTTAACCCGCTGCGCTTCACCACCACTTAAGGTAACCGCTGATTGCCCTAAAGTGATGTAACCCAATCCCACTTCTAATAACACTTTTAATTTGCGATAAATAAACGGCACTGCTTGGAAAAATTCACAAGCTTCCTCCACCGTCATATTTAATACATCGCTAATGGATTTGCCCTTATACCTAATTTCCAATGTTTCTCTGTTATATCTCTTTCCACCACATTTTTCACAATGCACTATCGGGATAGGAGTACCCCAATATCGTTGTCTAGAGATGAGCCAATCGCGAAGTCGATAATTACGCGCAGCTTTACCTAGGCCATCACGCTCCAACTGAGTGATGATTTTCGCAATGGCAGCATCTTTAGCAAGCCCATTAAGAGCACCTGAATTAATTAGCGCGCCATCACCGCCAGTTGCTACACCGGTCACTGCAGGATCTTCTTCGCCTGTATCTACTACTACCCGGATTGGAAGTTTCATGGCGCGAGCAAAATCTAAGTCACGTTGATCATGCGCTGGTACAGCCATGATGGCACCGGTTCCATAATCAGCTAACACATAGTCACTTGCCCAGATTGGCAATTTCTCCCCATTTACAGGATTGATTGCATATCGCTCCAGAAAAACACCGCTCTTCGGGCGGTCAGTAGCGAGTCGATCGATATCACTTGCCGCTTTGACGCTCTCAAGATATTCGTGGAACTGCTTAGCGACGGCAGATGAGCTACTTGTAGCGAGCTCCTCAGCAATCGCAGAGTCAGCAGCAACTACAAAGAAGGTAGCGCCATACAACGTATCGGGGCGAGTGGTGTAAATCGTTACTGGTTCTTTACGTCCTTCAATGACAAATTGCACATTCGCGCCACTCGATCGACCAATCCAGTTGCGCTGCATGGTCAAGACTTTTTCAGGCCACTTACCTTCGAGTTGTTCCATATCATCGAGAAGTCGATCTGCGTACTCTGTAATTTTGAAATACCACTGATTCAACTTCTTCTTCGTGACTTGTGTGTCACATCGTTCGCAGAGTCCAGCAACAACCTGTTCGTTTGCTAATACAGTCTGACAACTTGGACACCAATTAACTGCAGAATCTTTTCGATAAGCCAAACCTTTTTCATATAGCTTTAGAAAAATCCACTGATTCCATTTGTAATACTCCGGATCACATGTGTTGAATACGCGATCCCAATCAAAAGAACATGCGTATCGGCGCATAGAAGATTTCTGTACCGCGATGTTTTCATAGGTCCAGGCTGCCGGATCAATATTTCTTTTAATGGCAGCATTCTCTGCAGGCAATCCGAATGCATCCCAACCAATCGGGTGCA
>CALLKA010000033.1 GCA_938008665.1 uncultured Bacteroidota bacterium | reverse complement strand
CTGCTTTAATACCCGGGCCAATCACCATAAATGGGACGCGTATACCGCCTTCATACAAAGTCCATTTCCCACCTCGTAAAGGAAAGCTATTGGTATGGGACTTAAATACCGAAGGAAGGTCGAATTTATTTTTTACTGGTGGAAAAAATTCAACGGAGCCATTGTCGGCCATTAAAATCACATAAGTGTGGTCGCCAATTTTAAGTTGCTCAATTTTATCTAATATTTTACCAATGGCGGCATCCACATTTTCTAACATGCCAGCAAATCCTGGATTATTGTGAATGGCACCTTTTGTTTTCGCATTAAATTTATCGATGCTCGCTTTTGTAGTCTGAAAATCAACATGTGTTGCATAATGGGAAACTTGCATATAAAATGGATGACCTGAATTTGCTTGTCTTGTCATAAAGTTCAATGCGCGCTCTGTAATGGATTCCATTCGTTTTGGATCGTTATTTATAAATAAGTCAGTCCACTTGGTTTCCTTGGAGGAGTTCATGTCTCCATTATTATTACCAGTGTCTCCGTCACTTTCATCATAACCTAAATCCTCGGGAAATATATCAGCACGTAAATCCCATTTGCCATAATGGGCGGTGCGATATAAGGGAGATATTGATTTTAATAATTGGGGTATAGAACTGACCTTATTTTTTGATGGATGATATTTTTCCGGGAATAGGATATCACCTTGGCGTGCAGGGGTTTGTCCAAATTGTATACTTCTTCGCGTTGGGCAACATACTGCACATGGTGCATAGCCACTCGAAAATCGAATTCCTTTTGCTGCTAATTTTTCAATTTGGGGTGTTTCGTAATAATCACTTTTCGAATTTGTTATTTTCCCATCCATTAATTGGGAACTACTGGTCCAGCCTAAGTCATCAATTAAAATAAAAATGAAATTGGGCTTTTGTTTCGGCGTTGTATTTTGAGCATTGCTAATATAGGGTGCAATTCCGACGATGGTAATAAAAACAAGTAGGGCAAAGTAAGGGATAATTTTTTTTTGCAGCGATTTTTTCATTTTAATTTTATTTGCGATAATAGTTTGTACAACTATTTAGTTTTTACAATTTTTGACATCATTTTTTTCATAGCAGGAGGCATTTCGTCCAACACTTCTTTAAAAATAATTTTGCCATTTTTCTTTTCAATCAATTTGGCACTTTTTATATCAGTTCCAATGTATTTATTTTTTTCAAACATAAGTGTGCCGCTTGAAACAAAACTCAAAGTATTTTCAATATTATTAATTTGTATATATGCGGCTTCGTTAACATTCATGTTTGCTTTTATACGATAATTCCCAACAGTGATATCTCCATTATCTATAGTTTTGATTATTTTTTCAAAACGGCCATCAGGCTTTATTTGCAGTACCGCGAGGTAGCGCATTTTTTCAGTTTTTTGTTTGGAAGCTGCTTTTAAATGCCATTGGTTTACAAAACTGAGTGTGTCACCATCTTCATTTATTTTGTTGGTCCAATTATCTACTGGTACTGAAAATTGGTCTGTTACATTTAAATGAATATCGCTGGAGCTGATTATCGATACTTGGGCTTTTGCAGTTTCAATTTCCGCAAAAACAGTTTGTGTTTTAGCATCCAATGAAAAGCCATTATAATTATGTAATAACCAACTCCACTCAGCAGCATGATCTGCTTCTAGTTCATCGTAAATTATAATGATGGAAGGACGCAACATTAGGTAATGCCTTCTAAATAATTTCAAGCCATGGTCAATTTCTTTTCCATCCACAATGCCCGAATAGGCATTTGAGGCATCACCCACTGCATATGAAATTTGTTCGCCTTCTATACTTCTTGGGATCCAACCAAATGCGCCATCACTAAATGGTTGTCCATGACCATCAATCAAAATACCATTATGTCCTTGCGTGTGTTTATACCAGCCTAAAAAATGTGGGTCGCCCATCGCTGGTCGATAGCCTGTGTTATAAAATAATCTTTTACCACCATAAGCAATATTAAAAGTGTTATGGTCGGCATGTGTGTGTGACATGGGGCCAAATGGACTGCTGCGTAATGAAAGCATCAAATCATTTTTTGTGTCTTGCACATTTGTATGCATATATCCAACGCCCACTTCAGGGAAAAATGCATCTTGCTTAAATGGTAATGGACTTAAAGCGGTTGTTTTTTTTATTCCATCGCGAATGCGAAACCATCTGAATTCTGCATCATCAGCAATTTCTTTTCCTACACTTTTTGACACTGCATTTGCATACCAGGTTGCAGATGGATTATTTGTTAATCTTGCAAGTGCGTCTGTATATCCTGCATAATTGATCCAAGGAAATTTATATCTTTCGCCATCATTACCAAAACCATCAGAAGTGGAATTTGGCGGAAAAGAATAAATCAACCATTTTGGATTATTTTGAAACCAAGGTGCTGTCATGAAATCGACGCCAGATAATTTTTTAAATATGGTGGGAATGTCAATTAAGCTTAATGCATTCATGCCAAAATAGGCACTGCCATTAATCCATGCACCATCCTCTTCGGCCATTTTAGGTGATTGCGCAATCCAGAGTTCATAAATGTATTCGATCCAATTTTCAGCCGTAGGGTGTTCTCCTTTTAATGCCAATGCCGTTTCCAATAAATTGTGCATGATATGCTGCCACACATGCATCGAAGATGATCTTGCTTCCACTTGGTTAATCCATAATTTGTAAAATTGATCGGCGCGGGTGCTTACATTTTTTTTGATCAATAGTCGCTCTGACTCAGTAAGCAAATCCCAAAAACTGTCCAATCCTATGGCCATACTTGACATAATACCACCGTCGGCAAAATTGTTGGTATGTGAAGGTCCCATCGGATCCCAGCTAGCCACTTCTAACATCCATAATTTAGCAACTTTAAAATATTTTATATCACCAGTGAGTACATAGGCTTGCGAAAAAATATTTAAGTTTTCCTGAATTTTTCTTCCACTCCATTTACTTGCAAGGGATGCAATTTTTTCATTTTCGAATTTATCTTTTCCTTGGTATTTTGGTAATGCATCCCCTTCTTTTGGAATAGGAATAGTTAAAATTTTATTCGCTTCCTTTATAATTGCACTTGCTTCTTTTGTTTTACTTGCAGTTATTCTAAAATCATTTATTTCAGATTTATTGATTAAAACACGAGGATGCGCAGAAGGGATATTATTTATAATTTTTGCTATCGAAACAGTTGGAAAAATTCGTGTGGAAGTATTGATTTCAAATGAATCTATAGGGTTCCAATTTTCTTGATTTATTTTATATTGCCAGTACCATTTTCCTTGTGTTAATTGTTGATGTGGATTAAATATTGCAAATGTAATATTAGTTTTTTCGATCAATGCTTGATCGAATTTCTTTGAAGTTGAAATTCGAATATTATAGCTTACATTTTTTTTAGAGGGCCATTGAAAACTAGGGGAATTAAATTTAGGGGATTCGCCATTGGAAGGACTAGTTGTATTTCGGATGGTCCGGTAAATTTCTTTATCCTTTAAATTATTTATTGCAAGTTTTTGTGCAACTAATTTGTTGGTCATTGCACTAGTGCCAATTAAAATAAATAGCACTTTTATTGTTTTATAAATTGGGTTGGTCAATTTTTGAATTTTTTATGAGGGGTAAGCTATCGTTTTTGGGAAATTATTGCTTTTTATTAATTTCCATAGGCGATTTAGACAATAAAAAAGTGAATTAGATTAAAGGTACCAATTTCAAATTGACATAATGCAACTTGTTCATAAACAGTAGATTGTGTAAATCAGTCCGGCAGAAACTTGATTTTTATAAAAAAGACATCTTATTATTTTAAAATGCGGGTAGTATAGACTTTCATTCATTTAATTGATAATCAATTAGTTAGTAATGATCGTCATCAATGTTTTTTAATTATTATTTTTCAAATATTAACATTTCTTTATTATATTGCAAGTTCAATTCATAATAGGTATTAAATTTAAAATTAACTAACATGAGAAAAATCTTGTCTAGTCTCGTTGCTGCAATGCTTCTTTTTGCAATTGCGGGCCAGTCTCAAGACCTGACCATATCCGGTAGGGTTACTGATGACAAAGGAACTCCCATTCCTTCTGCATCTGTTGTAATTAAAACAAACAAAAACAAGGGAACTGCAGCTGATGACCAAGGTCGTTATAAGATCAGCGCAGCAAAAGGAAACGTATTAGTTTTCTCAAGTGTTGGATTTGGCACAAGGGAAATTACTGTCGGAGCGAGTAATGTAATTAACGTTACACTTACTTCTACAGGATCTAATTTGTCTGAAGTTGTGGTAACGGCAATGGGTATTAGACGTTCAGATAAAGCACTTGGATATGCGGTATCGAAAGTGGATCCTACAACAGTTTTACAAAAATCAGAACCAGACGTTTTGAAAGGGCTTGCTGGTAAAGTACCAGGTGTTGATATTAGATCAGGACAAGGTGCTCCAGGTGCGGCTAGCCGTATCCAAATTAGAGGGGTATCCTCTTTTAATGGTGGTGAGCCTTTGATCGTTGTGGATGGTATTCCTTATAGTAATCCAGTGATAAATACTTCAAACCCATTTAGTGGTGGTGGTGCTTATGGTTCTGGTTTTGGCGATATTGACCCGAATGATATTGAATCAATCAACATCTTAAAAGGTGCTGCAGCTGCTTCATTATACGGATCAAGAGCGGCAAACGGAGTTTTATTGATTACAACTAAATCAGGTGCGCCTAAAAAAGGGAAAAAATCATTAAACGTTACTTATAGAGCAGGTTATAGCCAAGAATCTATCGCTGCTTTACCTGAGTTTCAAAATACATACGGCGCGGGTGCTAACTTTAGAGTGCAAGGATCGAATGGATCTTGGGGTGGTAAATTTGGATCTGGCAATATTTATGATGGATCAGGTAATGTGCTTCGTAGATCACTTTCAGGGGTGGATTCAATTCCAGCAACCACTTGGGCTACTATGTATAGTTCTTATCCTGAATTATTTCCAAATGGTATGGCTGCATACAAAGCATATCCTAATAACGTTTCTTCTTTATTTAATACAGGAAACTTATTTGAGAATTCAGTAGGTTTAAGTGGTGGGGAAGGAAATACATTATTTAACGTAACTATTTCTCGTGTAGATCAAAAAGGTTATATCTCAAATACGAGTTACAAGAAAAACAATATTAGTGTCGGTGGTCAAACTAACATTGGAAAATTAACCATCGGATCTAGTATATCATATGCTAGGGCAGAACAATTAGGTGGATTTATAGGAGCTGCGCAAAGTTTCATTTCTCAGTGGGGTCGTACCTTTACTCAGGCTAGAAACTGGGATATCGCAGGCTTTCCTAGTGAAAACAGAGCTGGTGCACAAATTGGCTTTAATGATGGTCAATATACCAACCCAATTTGGGCTGCTAAGAATAACACCATCACTTCTATAGATGATCGTTTGGTAGCAACTTTAAGAGCTTCTTACAAATTCAATAGTAAATTCAGAATAGATTATAACGCGGGTGTGAACAGTTACGCGCTATTCAGAGACCAAATTATTAACAAATCTTCATATGGAGGCACTGATAATTTATTAGGTAATATTACTGAGGTAATTAACAGACAACAAGAATTACAATCTACTTTAGTTGCGATTTACACGCCAAAAATTAATGATGATTGGAGTTTAGATATGAAATTAGGTAATGATATCAACCAAAGAATGTCAAGAGCGCAACAGGTAGTAGGTGTGAACTTTGTTATTCCAGGTTTATTTAATCTTACAAATACTGCAACGCAACGTTTTAGTGGTGATAGCAGATCAAAAAGAAGATTGGTTGGTTTCTTCGGTGAGGCGTCATTAGATTACAGACGTTTCGCTTTCATCAACTTTACTGGAAGAACAGATTTAACTTCAACACTTCCTTATAAAAATGCACAATATTTTTACCCAGGGGTATCTACTTCATTAATTTGGACAGATGCATTTAAGGTGAAGAAAGGTATTATTGATTATGGTAAATTACGTGCAGGTTTTGCAAGAGTGGGTAATGATGCTGCACCTGGAAATGGTGAGGCTATCTTTGGATTGAACTCTGCAGGTTTCCAAGGTCAATCTTTGGCTTCTAGAGGTAGTTCCAACTACGACCCAGATTTGACACCTGAGTTTACACAGGAATTAGAACTTGGTTCTGAAATGCGTTTCTTAGGTGGTCGTATCATGACTGAATTGACTTGGTATGATAAAAAATCTACAAATTTGATTTATGCGATTGGTTTACCTCAAACAACTGGTTTTAGTTCATTCTATACCAACTTAGGTGAGGTGCGTAATACAGGTTGGGAAGCAGCTGTTGATTTAAAAATTGTTGACAAAACAGATTTCCAATGGAATGTTAGAACCATTTTTACTAGAAATATCAACACAGTTGAAAAATTAGTACCAGGTTTAACGAGAGATCAAATTGGTGGTTACAACTGGATTGAACCTGGTTTTCCTTATGGTTATTTAAGAGGTAGTCGTTCAGCACGTACTGATGATGGTCGA